>NZ_JBHTDD010000008.1:0-252769 GCF_042666615.1 Plantactinospora sp. GCM10030261 | reverse complement strand
CCCTGAACGCCTTCCAGATCGCCTTCGAAGGCCGGCTCACCCCGGCCAACAACTGACCACCTCAACAACCAAGATCAGCCGTTAACTTGACAGACCCTACCCAACCTCTCTGGACAGAACACCTAGATCGACGCGAATGGGTGGGTGGGGGGTGGGTGGCGGGGTGGGTGGGTGGTTTGGCGCGTCAGCGGGTGCGGCCGGCGCCCTGCGCGTAGATGAGGTCCAGGATGGCCCGGGTGGCCTCGAACCAGCGGTCGAGCCACTCCGGCGACGGGCCGCGGCCCTTGGGCGGCAGCTCCATCAGCAGGCCGCGCAAGAGCGGGTGCTCGACCATCGGTTCGACGGCGGTGGTGGACCAGTCGGCCGGCTCGAACACCGGCTCGGTCAGTCCGCCCAGCGACGGCAGGCTCGGCGAATCCGCCGGCTCCAGCGGGGCGCTCCCAGCGTCACGTGTACTGTCCGCCGGCAGCGGGGCCTCGGCAAGTACCGCGTCCCGGCGGGCGCCCCGGTACTTGCCGCCGAAGCGCTCGGACTTGCCCGTACCGTTGCCCAGATTCTCCGACTCGATGCTCATCCGTATCGCCTGCCCTCGCTCGGTGCTCGAACCCGCGGGCGGGTTGGTCGGCCTCCGCCGTGCCGCCTGGTACAACGACCCGGCGAGCGGGCGGCGACGCGGTGCCGTGCCGGGGCTGGCCGAGACGGGACGGCCTCCGGCGCCTGAGGCTGCCGGAGGCCGCACGCTCCAGGTCGCGAAGCGACCGTTCGTCCGTCTGTCGGGGGGAGATGGTTCAGTCCAGGTCGAACTCGCCGTCCTTGGCGCCGCCGACGAAGGCGTCCCACTCGCCCGGGGTGAAGACGAGTGCCGGCCCGTCGGGGTTCTTCGAGTCGCGTACCGCGATCGCGCCACCGACGAAGGCCACCTCGACGCAGTTGTCACAGTTGGGCCCGCTACGCGTGCTCTTGTGCCAGACAGCGTTGTCGAGATCTACGCGGAAACCCTTGGCCTCCACTTCCACAATGGCTCCTCTGCCAACTTAGCTATCAGGGCTACGGATTCCTCCGGATGGATAGCCGCGGCCCGGATGTGATCGAAAATGAAGATGTACTTCTGTAGTTCGTCGTTCTTTTCCAGGAAGAGACCGCCCGTGGCGTTCTCGGCGTAGACCACGTCTGGATCGCCTGCCTCCGGGAAGTCGAGAATCGCGAACGTGCCGTCCATTCCGGCATGTGCCCCGACCTCGAACGGCAGGATCTGGAGCGTCACGTTGGGCAGCTCCGCCGCTTCGACCAGCCGCTCCAGCTGGGCCCGCATCACCGCGTCGCCGCCCACTGGTCGACTTACCACCGCTTCATCGAGCACCACCCATAGGTCGATCGGATCGTCCTGGGTCAGTAACGACTGACGACCCAACCGGACACGGACCCGTTGCTCGACCTCGTCGTCTGGGATGTCAGGCCGGGCGGCCCGGATCATCGCCTTGGCGTACTCCTCGGTCTGCAGGAGACCCGGCACCACCTGCTGTTCGTACGCCCGGATGGAGCCGGCCGCCGCCTCCAGCCCGACGTACGCGCCGGTGAGCACCGTGCTGTAGGGGTGCCACCAACCCTTCTGCCGCGCCTCCCGGGCGATCTGGACCAGCTCGTCACATTCCGCGCCCTCCACGCCGTAGATCGCCAGCATGTCGCGGACATCGCGGGGCGTGGCCGACGTGTGTCCGGTCTCGATCCGGGATACCTTCGACGCGGAACACTCCAGCTGTTCGGCGACCATCTCGATGGTGACTCCGGCGGATTCGCGTCGGCGTCGCAACTCGGCCCCGAGGCGGCGGCGGCGGATGGTCGGGCTCCGGCGCTCCGTCACCGGTTCACCTCCGGTCGATCGCGCATCAGGGGGTGCCCGTCGAGGGCGCGATGTCGTTCGACGGGACGGTCACGGCGATGCGGAGTAGGCACTCAGCCGACCGCGGCGGCGGAACCGGTTCCAGTCTGCCGCCACGCGGCGCGCCAGTTCAAGCGCTCGACCGCCCCGACAGGCAGGGAAATGCAGATATTGACATGCAACTTGCATTGATCATGTCCTTCGTGCACCCTGTGCGTATGGGCCAGATCACTCAGCGTCGCGGCCGAGCGCAAGCCGGCGCCGCGTACCGGTTCGCCGCCGCCACCCGGGTGACCGCGGCCATGAGCGTGACCCGTGGACCCGCCGCTGCGGCGGGATCCCGCAGTCCCGCTCCGGGGTGAGGTCCCCGCCGCTGGACGCCACGCCGCTGTGGCGGCGGGAGCGGTTCCCGGAGCCCGGAGGTGTCGGCCGGACCGGAACGGACATCCGGTCCGGCCACCGGACCGGCCGGCACCCTGGCTCCACAGTCGACGGCACATCGCCCGAGTTCACCCAGCCGCCCGCCGGGGCCACCGTTCGGCCCGACATCATCCCCACATTGACCACCTCTCGCCGGTTCCACCTCCGGTGCGACTCGGACCAGGAGTTTGATGTGCTTCCCCGCTCTGGCGACGTGCTGAAGGTGACCCGCGAGGCGAGCGTCCAGTTCACCGTGCCGATCTTCTTCCGGGTCATCCGGGTGCACGACTGGCCGACCTACGACGGCTGGGTCTGGCTCGACGGCTATGAACTCAACACCGCGGGCGACGCGGTGGACCGTCGCTCGATCTTCGTCCAGGTGGCTGGCCTGCGCCAGCACCGACCGCCGGTGCCCGTGACCCAACGCCGCCCACCCACGACGACCCGTCGGGTGCCGGCTGGTCGGGTCCGGGTCTGACCCACAGGTCCGGGTCCATCCGGACGACGCACGCACCGCAGGCTGGGTACGCGCCACTGGGACGGCGCACGTGCCCATGGGTGGGATACGTGCCCATGGGTGGGATATACGCCGCTCGGACGACGCATGTGCCGCCGGATGGGATACGCGCCGCCCGCCGGATCAGGGCACGCGCCGCCGGTGTCGCGCTCAGCCGGTCGGCGACGGCGTGCCGGTGACCGGCGGAGAGACCTCCGTAGCCGAGGGCGTGGTGGGCGCCTGCGAGATCACCAGGGTGATCACTGTCCCTTCCGGTACCTGGGCGCCGGCTTCCGGGTCGGTGGCGAGGACGACGCCCGGCGGCCGGTCCGACTCGCGGAACTCCAGCCGGTACGCGAGCCCGAGTTGGTCCAGCACGGTCCGCGCCGCGTCCTGCGGCAGCCCGACGATCGGCGGCACCGCGATGGCCGGAGCGGCCGTCGTGGCGGCCGATGTCGGCGCGGCACTGGTCGGCTCAGCCGATGCCGTGGTCGGCGCGGTGGTGGCCGGTGGGGTCGGCGTACCTCCCCCCTCACCGGTGGACCGGGCGATCAGCCAGAGCCCGATAGCGATCCCGCCGAACAGGATCAGGGCGAGGATTCCCAGCAGGATCGGCATCCACCAGGGACGGGACGGCTCGCGGACATCTTCCCAGTCCGGTGGCGCCGGCTCGCGGACCCGCCCTGCCGACGGCGGAGGGACCCCGGCGCGACCAGACCAGACCGGTGGGGTGCCGGCGGTGGTCCGGTCGTCCGGACCGGTCGCCGGATGCCGTCGGGTGGCGTCCGGCGGCATCGGCCGGGTCGCGTCGGACGGCGGCATCGGCCGGGTCGCGTCGGACGCCATCGGGCGGGTGCCGTCGGACGGGGGCATCGCTTGGGTGGCGTCCGGCTGTGGAGCGGCTCCCGGCTCACCCTCCGGCGGGATCGGCCGAGTCTCGTCGCCCTCGCCGCCGCTACGCGGCCGCTCACCCTGATCGGGCATCGCACGTCCTCTCCGCCGGTGGGTCGTCACCCCACACGGTCCAACTTAGCCGCCCGTCGATCCGGTGTGGGCCCGCAAGCCCCGGTCGGACCGGGACGGGCCTGGGGAGGTGGCCACGGATCCGGTCCGGTGCGGCTCGCCGGGTGGGCGACCGACCGCTACGCTGCCCGGCATGGCCGTACGAGGCTGGGGAGGAGCGGTCGCGACCGCCATCGGTGTGGCAGCCGGTGCGGGCGCGGCTCAGCTTGGTCTGGGCTACGGCCTGGGCGTCATCGCGTGGATACCGTCGACCGACGCGACCGGTGAGGCCGCCTGGGTGGCCGGCCTGGCCTGGGCCACCTGGATCGCGGCGACCGCCACTGTCGCCGGGGCGGTCTGCGCCGCCCGGCTGGCCCGGCCGGGTCCAGACGGCGCCACCGCTGATCCCTCCGCCGGTCCGGCGCTGGCCAGCGGTCTGTGGCGGATAACTCTCGCCCTGGCCAGCGCGGTCGGGGCGGTGCTCACCGTCGCCTTGGTGGCGGTGCCGGCCCGCGCCGCGACCAGGGCCGACACCTTCTCCCCGCAGACGATCGCCGCCGGCTACGCCGTGCTCGGCGTCCTGCTGGGGCTGTTGGCCGCGATCTGGGCGCTCAGCTCGCCCGCGGTGGCCAACAACATCGTCGCAACCGTCGCCTGGCTGTGGCTGATCGCCGTCGTCGCCGTCATCCACGCGGTGATCTCCGGTCGCGGGATCGGGGGCGCCCAGCTCGGCGTCTGGCAGATCACCTCGGACGGCGACCGGTACTGGTTCCGCAACTACTTCTACTGGCCGGGAGCGGCGCTGTCGCTCGGTTCTGCGCTTGTCATCGGCGCGCTCACGGCGCGTTCGGCGGCCCGACGGTCGGCCCACCGGGTCGGCACCACGATCTCCGGGGGAGCCGGCCCGCTGCTGGTCGCCGTCGCCTACTTCCTGGCGGCTCCCCGGCTGGTGGGGATCCGGGCCGAACAGGTGTCGGCCCACCTGGCGGCACCGTACGCCGTCATCGCCGGGGTGGCCGGTTCGGTGCTGGTCGCCGCGCTGGCCCAGCGGGCCGACCGGCGACCCGTCAGGGTCGACCCCGCTGGTACGCCGGTAGCTGCCGACTCACCCTCCTCCGCTCCGGCACCGGTCGCGGAACCGGCTCTGCCGTCTCGGGCCGGGTCCGGTGACTCGGGAGCCGCTCCGGGCAAGGACGAGCCGGCAGGGTTTCCGAGGCAGCGGGTCCCCGAGGACGAGCCGGCAGGGTTTCCGAGGCAGCGGGTCCCCGAGGACGAGCCGGCAGGGTTTCCGAGGCAGCGGGTCCCCGAGGACGAGCCGGCGCGGATCCCGACCCACGGTCGGCGCGACGACGAGCAACCCGCCGACCGGACTCAGTCCGTGCCGGCGTCCCAGGTCGACGGACCGGTGGACACGGATACCGCCGCTTCCGGCGCCCCCCGGTCCGACGACGGTGCCGGCGGTGGGCGGTCCGGCGCCGCTTCCGACGCCAGCCGGTCCGACGACGGTGCCGGCGCAACCCGCTGAGCGTGCCGGCTGACCGTCGCCCGGTGCCGGCGTACCGCATCCCGATTGGCGCAGCCCGGCGAGCAGTAACGCTGGCGACCACCCCGGGATACGTCGGCGTAGATGGTCGGGCACCCGTCGACGGCGCACCGTCCCAGCCGGCTCATTCCCCGACCGGCGAGGTGCAGGGCCGTCCCCACGGCGATGATGGCCCGTAGCACCGTGCCGAAGGTCGCCGTGTCGTCGCGGTAGTGCAGGTGCCAGCCGGTGCCGGAGTGGTTGGACAGCCGCGGGTACGCCGACGACTCGGCCAGCAGGCGGTTCAGCAGGTCCGCCCGGCCTTCCGGAGTGGGGGTGTCGACGATGTCGCACCACTGGTCGAGCAGTTGTTCGGCCGCGGTGAGATCCCGTTCGTCGACCGGCATGTCGGCGACGAGCCCGGCGGCCACGCAGCGGTGAACCAACTCGTCCAGCGAACTCGGCCGAGCGTTCGCCAGGTCGACGGCGAGGATGACAGCGTCAGCACCGTAAGGGTTGAGATGCATAATGCCATTACACCAAGCTCTGGTCATGGCTATCAACGATCATTCCTGGCGGACACGTTCCCGGCATCACAGCGTCGACGGCACGGTGCGATACCAGTCGTGTCACTGCGGCGCATGGCGGGTGGTCCTCGTGCCCGACGAGGAACGGATCCTCGCCGACGCCATCGGTTCGGTCCGGGCCGAGCCGGGATCCGGAGGCCCGGTCGGTTGAGTTGCGATCACGCCGCTTCCTGCCGCCGCTGGACCGAGGTCGCCGGCATCGTGGGCGTGGTCCGGCCGTTGCCCCGAACGTCCTCGGGCCACCAGCCGCGCTCCTACGCGCGACGTCAGTCCACCGGCCAGGTGTGCACCGGCTCGTTGGTCCGCTGCAACTCGCCGTACCGGCGCAGCATGTGGTGCAGGGCGGCGGACCGGTCCATCCGTCGACCACGCTCGGCGGCCCACACCGTCTCCGTCTGCCAGACCGCACCGTTGCGGCCGGTCCGGCACCGCTCGTCAATGATGCCGAGCAGCCGGTCCCGGTGGGTGGCGGCGACGCCGAACCGGTCCAACCCGGTCGCGGCCTTGGGCAGCAGCACATCCCGGACGAGGTCGGTGACCCGGATCTCGCCGAGTCGGGGCCAGTAGACGCTGGCCTCGATCCCCCGCCGGGCGGCGGCATGGAAGTTCTCCTCGGCCGTGGCGAAGGTGAGCTGGCTCCACACCGGGCGGTCCGCCTCGGCCAGTTCCCGGGACAGCCCGAAATAGAAGGCGGCGTTCGCCAGCATGTCGATGACCGTCGGGCCGGCCGGAAGCACCCGGTTCTCGACCCGCAGGTGCGGTCGACCGTTCATGATGTCGTACACCGGCCGGTTCCACCGGTACACGGTCCCGTTGTGCAGGCGCAGCTCGGCGAGCTGCGGCACTCCGCCGGTGTGCAGCACCTCGACCGGGTCCTCGTCGTCGCAGATCGGCAACAACGGCGGGAAGTACCGGACGTTCTCCTCGAACAGGTCGAAGATCGACGTGATCCAGCGTTCCCCGAACCAGACGCGCGGTCGCACCCCCTGTGCCTTCAGCTCGTCCGGACGGGTGTCGGTGGCCTGCTCGAAGAGGGCGATCCGGGTCTCCGCCCAGAGTTGGCGGCCGTACAGGAACGGCGAGTTGGCCCCGAGCGCCACCTGCACCCCGGCGATCGCCTGCGAGGCGTTCCAGATATCGGCGAAGCTGTCCGGTGCCACCTGGAGGTGGAACTGTAGGCTGGTGCAGGCCGCCTCCGGGGCGATCGAGTCGGTGTGCGTCTCCAGCCGTTCCACGCCACGGATGTCCAGCTCGATGTCCTCGCCCCGGGCCGCGACGATCTGGTCGTTGAGCACGCGGTACCGCTCGTTCGTGGAGAGGTTGTCCGCCACCAGGTGCCCCTCCGTCAGGGTGGGCAGGATGCCGATCATGATCAGGGCCGCGTCGGATTTGCCCGCGCGATCGTCGGCCCGCCCCAGACTGGTCCGCAGGTCCGTCTCGTAGTCGGCGAAACCGGTGCCCTCGATCAGGCGCGGGGAGGCGTTGAGTTCGAGGTTGAACTGACCGAGTTCGGTCTGGAAGTTGGGATCCGCGAGGTCCGCCAGGATCTCGGCGTTGCGCATCGCCGGCTCGGCGTTCTTGTCCATCAGGTTGAGTTCGATCTCCAGGCCGGTCATCGGCCGGTCCGCGTCGAACCCGAAGTCGTCGAGCATCAGGGCGAAGACGTCGAGGCAGCGACGGACCTTCTGCCGGTAGCGGACCCGGTCCTCTCGGGAGAAGAAGCCTTGCGGGACATCGCGGCCCATGTGCCCTCCCGGGGGTGCGCGGGGGTGTGTGTCGTCGGGTGACCGGGCGACAGCGCCGGGTACACCTTGGCACATCCGGAACCGCCCGTGCACGACCCTTACCCAGTCGTACGCCCCGGTGACCGTGGGACGGGTCACCGGGGCGTACCAGATGGTGTGGTTCCCGGACAGGTCAGGCTCAGCCCTCGCGGATCGCCTCGCCCTCGATCTCGATCTTCACCTTCCGGCCGACGAGAACACCGCCAGTCTCCAACGCCACGTTCCAGGTCAGGCCGAAGTCCTCGCGGTCGATCTCGGTGCTGGCGGAGAAGCCGAAGATGTCCTGGCCGAACGGGCTCCGACCGACGCCCTCGAACTCCACGTCGAGCTCGACGGGGTGCGTGACGCCACGGATGGTCAGGTCACCGGCGAGAGTGAACTCGTTGCCCCGGACCGACGTGACGCGGGTGCTGCGGAACTCGAGGGTGGGGTACTTCTCCACGTCGAGGAAGTCGCCGCTGCGCAGGTGCGTGTCCCGGTCCGCCTGCCCGGTGCCGATGGTCGCGGCCTGGATGGTCGCCCGCACCGCGGAATCGGTCGGGTCCTCGGCGACGGTGATCGTGGCGGTCACCTCGGCGAACTGGCCGCGGACCTTGCTGACCATCATGTGCCGGGCGACGAAGCCGACGCGGGCGTGCGCGGGGTCGAGCGTGTAGGTGCCGGGGGCCGGGATGGTCAAACCCTGCCACTCGCGGGTGACGGCGCCGGTGCTGCTGGTCATGGGAGCATCCTCCGAAATAGTTGAGTACGTCAACGAGTGACGTAGCAACTATAACCGTTGCAATATTCCTCGTGTCAAGTACTGCTAAGATGAGAACGTGACCGAGAACCTCTCCGACGACCCGCGGATCACGGCACTGGGCCTGTTCCTGGAGGCACATGCCGGGCTGACCGCACGGTTGGCCACTCAAGCGACGGAACACGGCCTGTCGATGGTCGAGTTCGAGGTCCTGATGCGGCTGGCCCGGTCACCCGGGGAAGGGCTGCGGATGAGCCACCTGGCGGCGCAGACGTCCCTCTCCACCAGCGGGGTGACCCGCGTCGTCGACCGCATGGAACGGGACGGACTGGTCTTCCGCCGGGCCTGCCCCTCCGACCGACGCAGTTGGTTCGCTGTGGTCACCGAGGCCGGGAAGCGACGCCTGAACGAGACCCTTCCGGGTCACCTGGCCCTCATCGAGCAGTGGTTCACCGGCCAGTTGACACCCACCGAGCTGGAACAGTTGCTCGCCGGCCTGCGCAAGCTCCGGGACGCCGTGCACCCGGAGGCGACGGCCGGCAGCACCCTCGCACCCGAGGATCAGCCGCAGTCCTAGTGCGGCTCGGTCGGCAGACCCGCTCAGGCTTTGACCTCCGTTCCGCCGCCGCGCGCAGGGCACTACCGGCAGAAAGACCGGCAGAAATCACGCGCCGACTACGGCGGCTCTCGGCGAACCCGACAAAACGCTTGCACCGGATGGCTAATGTGCTGAAGCGGGGGGCTCCGGGAGTGGAGCGGATGGAGACGAGCGAGGGGCTTGTCGGGGGCAGATCCGTCCGCACCACCCCGGGGCGCAAGGTGCTCCGGGATCACCCGGCACCGCTGGTCTGGCCGGTGTCGGCCCTGTCAGGGGGTGGGCCGACACCGGTCAGCGTCTCAAGGGGCGGCCGACACCGGTCAGCGTCCGGCGACCCCGTCGTGACGATCGGGCCCGGCACGACCGCTCTCGTCGATCAGCGCCAGCTCACCGGGCAACAGGGTGATGCCGCCGTCCCGGGACACCTCGTCGAGACGGCGCCGAGCCTCCTTGCGAGCCACCGGATCGTCGAGGCTGGCGACCAGCCCCACCAGGGACTCCACCACGTCCCGCACGTCACGTCCGGCGACGCACGACCGTTCGGCCGCGGCGAACCACTCGGCGGCGCGTTCCCGATCACCCCGGCGCAGCGCCAGATGCCCCTCCAGCAGGCTCAGGATGCCCTCCTGCGGCCCTCCAGCGGCACGGGTACCGACCGCCGGCACGGAATCCGGGACGGCCGCCGGCACGGCCGTCCACATCTCGGTGAGCAGCGACTCCGCCTCGGCCAGGTGACCTCCCTGAGCCAGGGCGAGCCCGACGGTGCCGAGCACCCGCCACCGGTGGCCCGGGTCCCCCAGTTCGGCGAGCGCCCCCACCACCCGCCGACCCTGCCGGACCGCGTCCGCGTACCGCCCGTCGAGCCGGGCCACCTCGGCCAGATTGGCGCGGGCCAGCACCCGTAGCCGCTCCTCGCCGCACTGGGCGGCCAACCGGTCCACCGCGGCCAGCCGCCGCCGGGCCGCCGCCAACTCCCCCACCCGGATGTCGTGCCAGGTCAGATTGTTCTGGGCGACGACCATGTCCCGGATCCGGCCCGCCCGACCGGCCAGCGCGAGAGCCGCCTCCCCGTGCCGGCGGGCCTCGTCGTGGCCACCCACCGCGGTGTAGAGGCCACAGAGGACGTTGCGCGCCGCGAGTTCGCCGGCGACGTCGCCGGCCTGCTGGAACTGCCACAATGCCTGCTGGACCGTGGTCAGCTCCGTCGGTCCCTCCCCGTGCTCCTGGGCCAGCTGAGCGATCCCGACCTGCGCCCAGGCCCGCAGCACCGGGTTGGCGTCGTTGGTCCGTGGGTCGTCGAGCAACCGGCGCAACCATTGCCGACCCGCCACGTCCCGGCCCCGGAACCGCCACCATCGCGGCAGCTGGACGGCGAGTTGAAGCGCGGTGTGCGGATCGTCCGTGGCCGCGTACGCGAGGGCCGCCCACAGGTCACCGGAGACGGAGTCCAGCAGGCCGACGGCCCGGGACTGGTTGGCGCCGGTCAGGTCGGCGGAGATCCGGGTCGCCATCCGGGCGAGGACCGTGGCGTACTGCCGTCTGATGGTCGTCAGCTCACCATCGGCGGCCGACTGCTCGACAGCGAAGTCCCGCACCACGTCCAGCAGCCGGAACCGGAACGGTCCGGTGCCCAGCGTGCTGAGCAGCCCCAGCCCCAGCAACCGGTCCAGCAACGGCACCGGGTCGGCGGCAAGTTCCGCCAACGCGGTGGCGTCGTCGGCTTCGGCGCCCGTGCCCGAACCGGAGCCGCCGTCGACCTGGGCGACACCTCCATCGCTATCAGCCAGCACCGCACCGCGCCGTGCCGCGCCCGCGCCACCGGTGGTCGCACCGGGCTCGAACATGGCCTCCGCCAACTCCACCGACCAGCGGTTGCGAAAGACGGCGAGGCGGCGAAGCGCGGCCCGCTCGTACGGTTCGAGCAGCCGATAGCTGGCCGCCACCGCGTCCCGCAGTGTTCCCGCGACCGCCTGGCGTCTGGTCGGCGGGCCGGACAGGTCGAGCACCCGGTCGCCGTACCGGTGCAGCAGTTCGGTGAGGTCGAGCACCCGCCCCCGGGCGGCGGCCAGTTCCAGCGCCAGCGGCAGCCCGCCCAGGCGGCGGACGAGCTTGACCAGGGCCGGCAGCTCCGCGGGGTCCGGCGGCTCGCGCCGCACCTGGCTCAGCCGGGCGAGGAACAGCTCCGCCGCCGGGTACGACGCGATGGCCGCGAGGTCGACCGGCACCTCGGCCGGCGGCACCTCCAGCGGCGTGACCGGCCACACCCGCTCGCCGAGCAGGCCGATCGGGTGCCGACCGGTGGCCAACACGCGCACGTTGGGGGCACGTCGGGCCAGCCAGTGCACGAGTTCGGCGACCGCGTCCGGATCTCGTTCGATGGCGTCGATGAGCAGCAGCGTCGGGGCACCGACGAGGCGGGCCGGCAGATCCTGCGGTCGGGCCACCCCGAACACCGCCGCGACCGTGGCCAGGATGTCCTTGTCCACCGGCCCCTCGGTGGCCCGCACGCCGGCCACCCCGCCGGAGTGCCGATGGGCCACCCGGTCGGCGACCGCGAGAGCGAGCCCGGTCTTCCCGACTCCGGCGAGTCCGACAAGTGTGACCACCGGCGGCGCCGACCCCTCGGGGCCGATCAGCATCGCGCTCAGTTCGGCGACATCCTGCGTACGACCGATCAGGGGTGGCGGTGGTGGCAGCGACAGGCTCGGCGCGGTGAGCGTCACCGGCCCGGCGGTCTGTTCTCCAGCCGGTGCGGGGGTCGGACCGGCTGCCTGCGCGGTCGCCGGGCCGCCGCCCTGAGCCGCCTGGTCGACCGCCGCGGTGCGCGCGGCGGCCAGGAATCCCATCCGCTCGGCACCGGTCAGCCCCAGCGCGGTGGCGATCAACTCGATTGTGGTCCGTTGTGGTCGGGTGGACCGCCCGCGCTCAAGGTCACGGACCGTACGCACCCCGACGCCGGCCCGCTGGGCGAGTTCCGACTGGGTCAGCCCGGCGGCTCGACGCCGCTGACGCAGCAGACCGTCGAGGGTCATGTCCTCCCGGCCCCGCCCATGATCCGCAGTCATGGGCAGGAAGGGTACGCAGCGGCACCGACGTCGGGCAGGGATCCGTCGCGCTGCCGACCATGGGCAGCCGGATACCCGACACAGGCCGGAATCGATCGGGGAATGCCGATACGGGCGGAACGATGTCGATTACCGAGCGTGCTCAATGACCGCAGGTCCGCCCGTCCCCGGGGGCGCCAGGCGGGACCCCTTCCTCACAACCCGAGATCGCGAGCGATGATCATCCGCTGGACCTCCGAGGTGCCCTCGCCGATCTCCAGGATCTTGGAGTCGCGCCAGAACCGGGCCACCGGATACTCGTTCATGAAGCCGTACCCGCCGTGGATCTGGGTCGCCTCCCGGGCGTTGTCCACCGCGATCGTGCTGGCGTGCAGCTTGGCGATCGCCGCCTGGCGCTTGAAGTCCGCGCCGGCAAGCATCCGGGCCGCCGCGTCGTAGTAGGCCAGCCGCGCGATGTGCGCCTGCGCCTCCATGTCCGCGATCTTGAACTGGATCGCCTGGTAGTTGCCGATCGGCTGGCCGAAGGCTTGGCGCTCCTTGGCGTACTTGATCGACTCGTCGACGCAGCCCTGCGCCAGCCCGACGGCGAGCGCCGCGATCGCGATCCGCCCCTCGTCGAGGATGCGCAGGAACTGGGCGAAGCCCCGGCCGCGCTGGCCGAGCAGGTTCTCCGCCGGCACCCGGCAGTCGTCGAAGGTCAGCTCGTGCGTGTCGGAGGCGTTCCAGCCCACCTTCGAGTACGCCGGCGCGACCGTGAAGCCGGGGGTGCCGGAGGGCACGATGATTGTGGAGAGTTCCTTGCTGCCGTCCGGGTTGGTCCCGGTGACCGCGGTGACGGTGACCAGCACGGTGATGTCGGTGCCCGAGTTCGTGATGAACGCCTTCGAGCCGTTGATCACCCACTCGTTCGTCGAGGAGTCCAGCACCGCCCGGGTCGTCGTGCCACCCGCGTCCGACCCGAAGCCCGGCTCGGTGAGCCCGAAGCCGGCCAGCGCCTCACCGTTTGTGAGCTTGGGCAGCCACTGCGCCTTCTGCTGGTCGGAGCCGAACCGGTAGATCGGCATCGCGCCGAGCGAGACCGCCGCCTCCAGGGTGATGGCGACGCTGGAGTCCACCCGGGCCAGTTCCTCCAGGGCGAGGCAGAGCGCGAAGTAGTCGCCGCCCATCCCGCCGTGCTCCTCGGGGAACGGCAGCCCGAACAGGCCCATCTTGCCCATCTGCCGGATCACGTCGTACGGGAACGTGTGCCGTTCGTAGTGCTCGGCGATGACCGGCGCGACAACCTCGCGGGCGAACTCCCGCACACTGGCCCGCAGCGCCTCCTGCTCCTCGGTGAGCCGGAAGTCCATGTTTCCTCCTCAGGCGATGCCGGTCGGGTGAGCTTGTGGCGCCCGCCGGGGTTGGCTGGTCCGGGGGACCGGTCGGTCGGTCCCGGACCCGTGGTGCGGACCCCGTCAGACGGGGGTGACGCCGTGTCGACGCCGGGAGAACTGCCGGTCCTTGCCGCGGGCGGCGGCGAACCGACGGATGAGTTCGACCCGCAGCTCGTGCGGTTCGACGATCGTGTCGACCACCAGCTCGCTGGCCAGCCGGACGATGTCGATGTCCCGCTCGTATTCGGCGCGCCTGGCCGCGACGAACGCGGCCCGTTCCTGCTCGTCGGCGATCGCGGCGATCTTGTTGGCGTACACCGCGTTGACCGCCGCCTCCGCGCCCATCACCGCGATCTTGGCGGTGGGCAGCGCGATCGTGGCGTCCGGCTCGAAGCCGGGCCCGGCCATCGCGTACAGGCCGGCGCCGTACGCCTTACGCACCACGACGCAGATCTTCGGTACGGTCGCCTCGGAGATGGCACTGATCATCTTCGCCCCGTGCCGGATGATGCCCTGCTTCTCCACCGCCGTGCCGACCATGAAACCGGGCACGTCGGAAAGGAACAGCAGCGGGATGTTGAACGCGTCGCAGAGCTGGACGAACCGGGTCGCCTTGTCCGCCGAGTCGACGAACAGCACGCCGCCCTTGAACATCGAGTTGTTGCCGACCACGCCGACCGCCTCGCCGTCCAGCCGGCCGAAGCCGATGGTCAGCTCCTTGGCCCACAACGCCTGGATCTCGAAGAAACTGCCCTCGTCGAGCAGGCCCTTGGCGTACCGGCGCATGTCGAACGCCTGCCGCTCGCTGGCCGGCACCAGCGCCGCGAGGTCGATGCTGGTCGGGGCGGCGGCGGCCGGCGCGGCCGGCGGCGGCTGGGTCCAGTTGGCCGGCAGGTAGGAGAGGTAACGGCGGACGACGTCCAGCGCGTCCTGCTCGGTCTTGCAGAGGAAGTGACCAACACCGGACTCGGCGCAGTGCACCCGGGCGCCGCCCATGGCCTCCAGCGTGGTCTTCTCGCCGGTGACCATCTCGACCATCCGGTCCGAGCCGAGGTACATGCTGGCGTTGCCGTCCACCATGGCGACCACGTCGCAGAACGCCGGGATGTACGCGCCACCGGCGGCGCTCGGCCCGAACAGCGCGCAGACCTGCGGGATCGACCCGGAGGCGCGGACCTGGTTCCAGAAGATCTTGCCGGCGCCCCGCCGGCCCGGGAACAGGTCGACCTGGTCGGTGATCCGCGCGCCGGCCGAGTCGACGAGGTAGACCATGGGCAGGCCGGCGGCGTAGGCCCGCTCGATGATCCGGATGATCTTCTCGACGGTACGGGCGCCCCAGCTGCCCGCCTTGACCGTGCTGTCGTTGGCCATCAGGCACACCTGCCGGCCGTCGATGCTGGCCTGGCCGGTGACCACACCGTCGGCGGGCAACCCCTCGGCGAGCGCGTTCGCGTAGGTCCCGTCCTCGACGAACGAGCCCTCGTCAACCAGCAGCGCGATCCGTTCCCGGGCGAACAGCTTGCCCTTGGCGGCGTTGGCGGCGTGGTATTTTTCGGCACCGCCGGCCCGCACCCGCTTGCGTAGTTGCTCCAACGCCTCGCCGTCGAGCGTCACGCCGACTCCCTACCCATCCGACCGTCACCTGAACGATCGTTAGGTTAGCGCATCGGCCAGCGCCAGCGCAGCCCGGCGCACCCGGTCCGGCCCCACCTCGCCGAGCACGCCATGCACGTGCTCGGCGGCCAGCACGGCGAGCATGGTGTGCGCGTCCGCCTCCGGGTCCGGACGGCCGGCCAGCAACAGCGCCAGATGCCGGTGCCAGAAGCGGTACGCGCCGATCCGGTAGCGGGCACCCGGCGCGGCCGTCTCCGACATCCTGACCAGGTCGAGATGGTCGAGTAGATAGTCCAGATAGGCCGACACGAAGGCCCGCACGCGTTCAACGGGCGCCGGCGCGCCCTCCCGACCACCCGGCCCGAGCGGCGGCGGGCCGAACAGAATCGCCTCCTGGAGCGCCCGCTCCCGCTCGTCCAGCAGCGCGACGGCGAGCCCGGCCTTGTCACCGAAACGGCGGAACAGGGTCCCCTTGCCGACGCCGGCCGCGGCGGCCACCGCGTCCATCGACAGCCCGTCCACCCCGCGCTCCCGGAACAGCGCCGCCGCGGCCGCGAGCACCGCGACTCGGTTGCGCGCCGCGTCGGCCCGCTCCTTCGGCGGTGCGGTACGCCACGTCAGCAGTTCCTCGGTCGGTCTGGCATAACCGGACTGCGGTCCGCTAATCTCGGGAGGCATAACCGGACTCTAGTCCCCTTAACTCGGAGGTTGTCATGACCGCAATCATCAGTCGCGAAGAACTGCGCGCCCTCATCGCGACCGACCAGGTCACCGTCGTCGACACGCTCGGCGGCGACTACTACGCCCAGCAGCACCTCCCTGGAGCGATCCCGCTGGTGGAGGCCGAGGTGAAGGACCGGGCGGCCACCCTGCTGCCCGATCGGGACGCCCCGATCGTCACCTACTGCACCGGTCCGACCTGCCCCAACAGCGGCCGGGTGGCGGACCGGTTGACCACCCTCGGCTACACCAACGTGCGCAAGTACGCCGACGGCATCGAGGACTGGGTGGCGGCCAGCCTGCCCGTGGAGAGCTCCGCCACGGCTCACTGAACCCGTGCCGTCCGTTGATCAAGAGCTGTGCGTCAGATTCGGCGCTCCCGATGACGCACAGCTCTTGATCAACGAGGATTCCGGCTTGCCTCGCCGGCAGCGGCGTCAGCCGGGTACGCCGATCAGGCCGGCAGCGGCGTCAGCCGGGTACGCGGGCCCGCCCGCAGCACGCCCGACGGCAACTCCCGCCCCACGATCCGCTCGGCCAGCGCCGCGGCCTCCACCAGCGCCGACAGGTCCACGCCGGTGTCGATCCCCATGTCGTGCAGCATGTGCACCACCTCCTCGGTGGCCACGTTGCCGCTGGCCCCCGGGGCGTACGGGCAGCCACCCAACCCGCCCACGCTCGCGTCGAACTCGGTTACCCCGAGTTCGAGCGCGGTCAACAGGTTCGCCAGCGCGGTGCCCCGGGTGTTGTGGAAGTGCAGCAGCACCGGGACGTGCGCGTTCCGGTCGCGTACCTCGGTCAGCAACTCCCGGACCCGGCGCGGCGTCCCCATGCCGGTGGTGTCCCCGAAGGCCACCCGGTCGGCGCCGTCCCGGACCACCCGGTCGACGATGCCGGCCACCCGCTTCGGGTCCACGTCACCCTCGTACGGGCAGCCGAAGCTCGTGGCGACGATCACCTCGACGGTGGCTCCCGCGCCGTGCAGCAGGTCGATCAGCTCGGCGATGTCGTCAAGCGACTCGTCGGTCGACCGGTTGACGTTGCGCCGGTTGTGCGTGTCGCTCGCCGACACCACCACCTCGATCTCGGTGAACCCCGCCGCCAGCGCCCGCTGCGCGCCCCGGGTGTTGGGCACCAGCGCCGAGTAGCGCACGTCGGTGGCCTTCGCGGCTCGCCGCCACACCTCGTCCGCGTCGGCCATCTGCGGGATCGCCCTCGGGTGGACGAACGAGACCGCCTCGATCCGGCGTACCCCAGTGGCCGACAGCGCGTCCAGCAGCCGCACCTTGTCGTCGGTCGGCACGGGATCCTCGTTCTGCAGCCCGTCGCGCGGACCGACCTCGCGTATTGACACGAAGTCCGGCAGTTGCCTCATGCGGTCACCTCACTGTGCCCAGTTCCCGGCTCAACATCTCCAGCATCGCACCCCGTCAGCCCCTCCTGCCCTTTCGGGGTTGATCAAGAGGTTTGCGTCAGATTCGGCGCGGAACGTGACGCGAAGCTCTTGATCAACGCGAAAAGAAGGGGGGTGGTGGGTCAGCGCATGCGGGGGACTATGCCGGTGTCGTAGTCGCCGGTGACGAACTCGGGGTTCTCCAGGAGTTCGGCGAAGAAGGGGAGGTTGCACTTGGGGCCGGCCACCTGGAACTGCGCCACCGCCACTCGGGCCCGGTCGATCGCCTCCGCGCGGTCCGTGCCGAACACGATCAACTTCGCCATCAGCGAGTCGTAGAACGGCGTCACCGTGGTGCCCTCGGCGTACCCGGAATCGACCCGGACCCCGTCTCCCGCCGGCTCCACCCACGTGCTGATCGCGCCCGGACCGGGCAGGAACCGCTTCGGATCCTCGGCGTTGATCCGCAGCTCGATGGCGTGTCCGCGCGGCGCCAGCGCGGCCGGGTCGAACGTCGGCGCCAGGCCGGCGGCCACCCGGAGCTGCTCCTCGACCAGGTCCACGCCATACACCAGCTCGGTCACCGGGTGCTCCACCTGGAGCCGGGTGTTCATCTCCAGGAAGAAGAACTCGCCGGTGGTCGGATCGAGCAGGCATTCCACGGTGCCGGCGTTGCGGTAGCCGACCGCCTCGCCCGCCCGCACCGCCGCGGCCAGGAACCGCTCCCGCAGTTCCGGGGAGACCGCCGGGGACGGCGACTCCTCCACCAGCTTCTGGTTGCGCCGCTGCACCGAGCACTCCCGCTCGCCGAGGGCCACCACCCGGCCGTCGGCCAGGCCCAGGATCTGCACCTCCACATGGCGTACCCGGGGGAAGAAGCGCTCGATCAGCACCGAGCCGTCGCCGAACATCCGCTCGGCGAAGGCGCGCACCTTCTCGTACTCGGTGCGCAGCGCGCCCTCGTCGGCGGCCACCGCCATGCCCATCCCACCGCCGCCGGCGGCGGCCTTGACCATCACCGGGTAACCGATGTCCCCGGCAGCCGACACGGCCGCGTCGACGTCGGCAGCCGGGTCCGTGGTCCCGGGCGCGACCGGCACCCCGGCCGCCGCCATCAGGTTCCGGGCATTGATCTTGTCGCCCATCGCGTCGATCGCGTCGGCGCCGGGCCCGACCCAGATCAGGCCACGGGCCTCGACGGTACGGGCGAATTCCGCGTTCTCCGACAGGAAGCCGTAGCCGGGGTGGATCGCCTGGACGCCGGTGGCCTTGGCGGCGTCGAGAATGGCCTCGACGTTCCGGTAGCTCTGCGCCGGGTTCGCGGGGCCGACGCACACCGCCTCGTCGGCCTCGACGACGAACGGCAGGCCCGCGTCCGCCTCCGAGTAGACGGCCACGGTCCGGACACCGAGCCGCCTCGCGGTACGGATGATCCGGCGGGCGATCTCGCCCCGGTTCGCGACGAGCAGCGACTCGATCATTGTGTACTTCCTCCCCGGTCCAGCGGTCCTGCCGGCTGCTAGGACACCATGCCGGACTCCCGGGTCAGGAATCCGGGTCCCCCGTCAGGGCGGAGAGAGTCGCGTCACGCAGCAGGCGGGCCCGCCGCTGCCGATCCACCTCGCCCCCGAGGAACGGGGTGGAGTTCATCAGACCGAAGGCCGCGTGCGCCAGTACCCGTGCCTCGGTGGCCGGCAACCCGGGCCGGACCGAGGTGAGCACACCCACCCATTCCTCGACGTACAGGCGCTGCAATCGGCGGATCTGCCGGCGCGGCTCCTCGGGCAGCCGATCCAACTCGTGCAGATGCAACGCGATAACGGCCGGATTGGCCAGCGCGAACTCGACGTGAAAGTCGATCAACGACTCCAGCGCGGAGCGCGCGTCCCGGGGATGCGCCGCGACCCGCTGCCGGCCGCCGGCGAGCAGCCCGTCGCTTACCGGTACGAGCGCCGCGACCAGCATCGCCTCCTTGCCGGCGAAGTGGTGGTAGAGCGCCGGCCCGGTGACCCCGGCAGCCGACCCGATGTCATCCATCGATACCCCGTGGTAGCCACGGGAGGCGAAGAGGTCCACCGCGATAGCGAGGATCTCGTCCCGCCGGGAGCGCCGTCGCGGCGCCGTCCCGGCCACGTTGTCCACATGTTGACCCACCGTCACCCGGCAAGGGTAGCGAGCGGTGGATCCACTGCTTTCCATCGGAGGGGGCCCTTCCGGCGCTTAGCCTGGTGACGCGGGCACCACGACCAACGGCGGGGGCTGATGTGAGCGCGCGAAGTGAGCCTGACCTGGGCGGCAGCGGTTCGGGAGGTGGCGACGGGCTAGGCGGCACCGGTGCCGGGTGCGGCGGCGGTCCGGATGGTCCGGGGCCGGGTGGACTCGGGCCGGGCGGCGTCGGTCCGCCGGTCGGGTGGCGACGCCGCCGCCGCTACACCGCCGGGCTGCTGCTCGGCCTGGCTGGCCTGATCGACATCCTGGCCGGGATCTCGGCCGTCCCGGACCGGTACGTCGACATCTCGGACGAGGGTCTTCACCACCTCGATCTCACCGGCTGGGGGTGGCTGCGGATCCTCGTCGGGGCGCTGGCCGTGGTGGTCGGGCTCGCGGTGGCCATCGACCGGCGGATCACCACGGCCCTGGCCGTCGGCGTGGCCGTGGCCGGCATCGTGGTGGGCGTGCTGCTCCTCCCGTACCACCCGCTGGGGGCTCCGCTGTCCGCCGGTCTGGCGGTCGCGGCCATCTGGTTGCTCCTCCGGCCCGGCCCCGCCGGACGCTGACGCCCGCAGCTCCGGCCTAGGCCTAGCCGCGGCACAGCCGGGCCGCGGTGAAGGCCGGGCCAGGTGACACCTGGTCCCGCCACACCGGGTTGAGCGTGACCGACAGGGTGGGCGCCTGCCAGGCCGCGCCGAGCCGCTGGAGCACCGGATACTCGGCCCGAGGCAGATTGAAGTCCTCGCCGGCGAGGAAGTCGACCAACTGGTCCCGGACCACCGGCCGGCCCAGGAAGCCGCCGTGGAACGACGGGACCTCCACCGTCGGGATCTGGGTGTACTGGCCGGGCGGCGCCTCGGCGGCGCTCACCGTCGGCAGGAAGGCGATCACCCGTACGCCGGGGATCGGGCACATCGTGTTGAAGCGGTAGTACGGCCCGTCGTCCAGCAGTGATCGCAGGAACGGCTCGTCCGGGGTGAGACCGGTGTTCCCGACGAGGTCGGTGACCGTGAAGATCCCGCGCAGCAACCAACCGGCGGCGAGTCCCCAGCCAGTGGACGCCTCCGGCGGCGGGTAGTAGGTCCGGCCGGTGCGCACCAGCGGGCTGATCATCATGAGCACCCTGACCGGCGACGCGGGGCGGTTCCGCAGGTAGGTCCGGGCCACCATCGCCCCCTCGCTCTCACCGACCAGCGCGATCGGCCGCCCGGTGCGCAGGTGTACCGCGTCGACCTGGGCCGCGAGGCGGGCCGCGCTGGCCTCCAACGACTGGTGGGTGGCCACCTGCCGGTACGGCAACGGCCGGCGGTCCGGACCGAGTCCGGCGTAGGAGAACCGTTCCACGGACGGATCGCCGGACGCGCGACCGTCGTACGCGGAGTCGTGGCCCGCCAGCACGATCACCGCGTAGGGGACCGTGGCGGGCAGCGGCTGGGTGAGGATCGGCGGGTTGTACGTGTGGCGCGCCTCATAGCCGGTCGAGATGAGCGCCTGGGCCCCGATCGGGATGGCCAGGGCGAGCACCACGACGATCGGCACCACCGGCAGCCGAGGCCACCGGACGTGTGCCGGCAGCGCCGCCGCGCGTACGGTCCGGTTCCACAACAGGCCGTTCGCCGCACCCACGATCGCGGCCACCGGCAGTGACCACCATTCGGGCGCCGTCCAGACCACGGCGCCGGCCACGGTGATCACCACGAAGTCGAGCAGTGACCAACCAACAAGTTCCGCCGGAGGCAGGCCGTGCCAGCCCTTCGCCGTCACCGCCAGCCGTTGCAGGAACGGCGCGAGCAGGAACATCGGGATGAGGGAGGCGAAGATGAACCAGGACAGCGAGACCACCGACGCGGCGACGGCCAGCGCGGCGAACGGCGCGATGATGACCGCGCTGAACGCCGTCACGCCGATGTTGCGCCGCAGCAGGCTGGCCGCCGACAGTGGAGACACCTCGGCCGGCCAGGCCAGTCCCATCAGGACCGCGGAGATCACACCGCGGAGCAGGATCGCGCCGACCAGCCCGAGCGTGAAGACCAACCACGAGTCGTGGTAGACGAGCAGCCAACGCAGATCGTGGTACGTGCCGTACGGGCGGACGGCCGAACTCTGCGGGCTCAGTCCCTGCCCGCCGAGCAGCCCGACCCGGACGAGCGCCACCGTTCCCATCACCGGTATCGCGGCGCAGAGCACGACGAGCCAGGCCAGCCGGGCGCGCGGCGATCGCACCTGCCCACCTCCCGCTCCCGGATCCTTGTTCACCGCGGCTGGCAGATCCGTCCGGTGCGGGCCGGGTCCGGCCCCTCGTTGTCCGCCCAGGCCGGATTCAACGAAAGGAACAACGGCGGGGCCTGCCACGCCGCGGAGAGTCGTTGTAGCACCGTGTACTCCCCGGTCGGTCGGTTGAGTTCCTCGCCGCCCAGGTAGCTGAAGATCCGATCCTGCACCACCGGCCGGCCGAGCAATCCGCCGTGGAACGCGGGTAGTTGGTACACCGGGATCCGGGCGTACTCCAGGGGCGGCGCCTCGGCGGCGGTGATCGTGGGAATGAAGGCGATCATCCGGACTCCCCACACCGGGCAGAGTGTCTCGTTGCGCCAGAACGGCGCCTCCTCCAGCAGCGACCGGACAAAACCGTCGTCGGGATCGTCCTTGACCTTGCTGACCTGGTTGCTGACGGCGAACAGTCCCCGGATCAGCCAACCGGCGGCCAACCCCCAGCCCGAGTCGGCCTCGGCAGGCGGATAGTAGGTGCGCCCGGCGCGCACCAGCGGGCTGAACAACATCACGGTGTCGACCGGCGAACCGGGATACATCCGCAGGTAGAGTCGGGCCACCATGGCGCCCTGGCTCTGCCCGATGAGCGCCACCGGTTTGCGGGTGCGCTCGTGCAGCTTCCGCACCTGCGCGTCGAGTAGGGCCGCGCTGCTCTCCAGCGAGCCGTGGGTGGCCTGCGCCGGATACGGGCGGGGCCGACCACGCTCGTCGATCCCGAGGTAGGAGAAGCGCTCCACGTCGGGGTCCACCGCCGGTGCGCCGTCGTATACGGAGTCGTATCCGGCCAGGGCGATCACCGCATGGTCGATGGAGTCGGGCAACGGTTGGTTGAGGACCGGCACCTCCCACTCGCCCTGGGTGCCGGTCTTGGCCCCGGTCGCCGCCCGGACCGCCAAAGGGGCGAGCAGGGTCAGCACGACCGCGACGGGGGCCACCGGCACCCGTCGCCACCGCGTCCGGCGGGGCAGCACGGCGGCACAGACGACGCGCTGCCAGAGCAGACCGTTCGCGGCCCCGGCGATGGCCGCGACCGGCACGTTCAGCCACGCCGGGACGCTCCAGATCGCCGCTCCGGCGGCCGTGATCAGGGCGAAGTTCAGCAGCGACCAGCCGACCATCTCGATCGACGGCAGCCCGCGCCACCACCCGGACACCGCGCCGGCCCGTTGCAGGAACGGGGCGAGCAGGAACAGCGGGATCAGCGAGGCGAACAGGTACCAGGACAGGGCCACCACCCCGGCCGCCAGGTTGAGCGCCGCCCACGGAGACAGGATGACACTCGCCACCGCGGCTAATACGAGGTTCCGCATGGCCAGGTCGCGAACCCCGGGCCGGGGGACCTCGCGGGGCCAGGCCAGGACCACGAACCCGGCACTTAGCAATCCCCGGCCGAGCACCATGACCACCCACTCCAGCCCGAAGGTCACCCAGCTGTCGTGGTAGACCAGCAGCCAGCGCAGGTCGTGGTAGACGTCGTACGGCCAGACCGCCGTCACCTGCGGTCCCTGGCCCTGGGCACTCCGGAAGCCGACGCCGGTGAGCACCGCCGACTCCACCGCCGCCGGGATCGCACCCAGCAGGAGCAGCCCCACGAGGCGGCGGTCGCCGCGCCACACCTGCCGCATTCCGGCAGGCTATCCACCTGCGGGCACGGCCCGACCCACTCCGCCGATCACCAGATACAGCTACTGACGCGGCTATATCATGAGGTTTTCGACAAACCGCCCGGCTGGTCGCCCTTCACGATAGGGGTGCGCACCAGGTTGCCCCACTCGGTCCATGATCCGTCGTAGTTCCGCACCTGCGGGTAGCCGAGCAGGTGGCGCAGCACGAACCAGGTGTGGCTGGACCGTTCCCCGATCCGGCAGTAGGCGATCACGTCGTCGGCGGGAGCCAGCCCGAGCTGGTCGGCGTAGATCGCCCGCAGCTCATCCGCGCTCTTGAAGGTGCCGTCGTCGTTGGCCGCCGACTTCCACGGCTTGCTCACCGCGCCCGGGATGTGCCCGCCGCGCAGCGCGCCCTCCTGTGGATAGTCCGGCATGTGCAGCATCTCGCCGGTGTACTCGCCCGGCGACCGGACGTCAACCAGCGGCCGGCCCGCCGCGACGTGGGCGAGCACCTGGTCGCGGAAGGCCCGGACCGGGGCGTCGTCGCGGCGTGGCACCGGATAGTCCGCCGGTGGGCGATCGGGCTTCTCCCGGGTCAGTTCCCGCCCCTCGGCCACCCACTTCTGCCGGCCACCGTCGAGCAGCCGGACGTCCGGATGACCGAACAGGGTGAACACCCACAGGGCGTACGCCGCCCACCAGTTGAAGTTGTCACCGTAGAAGACCACGGTGTCGTCGCGCCGGATGCCCTTGCGGGCGCACAGCTCCGCGAACCCGTCGGCGTCCAGATAGTCGCGGGTCACCTGGTCGTTCAGCTCCAGGTGCCAGTCCACCTTGACGGCACCGGGAATGTGGCCGGACTCGTAGAGCAGCACGTCCTCGTCGGATTCCACCACCACGAGGCCGTCAGCCCCCAGGTGGTCGGCCAACCACCCGGTGGTGACCAGGCGGCCCGGATCGGCGTACGACTGGAGATCAGGATTCGGATCGTTCGGCACTGGCATGATCCCAACGTACGCCGGGTCGCTCACAGCAGGCCACGAACCGCCCGCAGGGCCGCGTCGACGTCGTCCTCGTCGTTGGCGATGGTGGCGCCTAGCCGCAGATACGACGGGTTATACGGGGTCACGCTGGCCACCACGCCGGCGGCCCGGAGCCGGTCCACCGCGGCCTCGGCCGTCGCCCCGGACACCGCGCAGCAGACGACGCCCGCGGACAGTTCCGCCGATCGGGGCGTGACCAGGCGGACCCCCGGAATGCCGGCCAGCCCGTCCTTGAGCCGGCCGGCCAGTTCCCGGATCCGACCGGCCACCCGGTCCCGCCCGATGGCGGTGTGGAAGGCGAACGCGTCGGCGAGCGCCCACCGGTGCTCGAAGGCGTGGTAACCACCCGGCGTGTGCGCCGCTCCCGGCGGCACCCGCGGCGCCGCGTAGCCCAACCAGCGGCCGATGCTCCGGCCGTCGAACGTCGGGATCGTCGCCGCCACGTCCGGCCAGGCGTCCCGCGCTCCCCAGACCAGCCCGGTGCCGCGCGGCCCGAGCAGCCACTTGTGGCAGCCGGTCACCAGGAAGTCGCAGCCCAGCTCCGCCGGGCGGGTCGCCTCGGCGCCGAATCCGTGCACCGCGTCGACGCACACCCGTACCCCCGGGGCGCGGTCCCGGGCGGCGGCGGCGAGTTGCCGGATCGGCAGCTTGACCCCGGTGCCGGAATGCACCCAGGTGAGCGCGACCACCCGGGTACGCTCGCCCGCCGCGGCGGCCAGCCGGCCGGTCACCTCGTCCACCGAGGCGGTGGCGGGGTCGTCGTAGAGCCGGACCCGACGGACCGTTACGCCGTCCCGCTCGGCCCGCAGCCGCAACGCCTCGTGGGTGGCGTAGAAGTCGTGCTCGGTGGTGAGCACCTCGTCGCCCGGCCGCAGCCGCAGCCCGCCGTAGAGCAGGCCGAGGCCCATCGTCGTGGAGTCGGTGAACGCGACCTGGTCGGCGGCCGTGCCCAGGTGCTCGGCCGCCGCCCCGGCCACCGCCGCGTCCAGCCGTTCCTCGTTGGCCCGCAGGTAGCCGATCGGGTCGCGGTCCAGGCCGGCCCGATGCTCGGCGATCGCCCTGCGGACCGGTGCCGGATGCGGGGCGAAGACGTACGTCGCCAGGTGCGCCACGTCGCGGGCCAGGCCGAACTGGGCCCGGACGCTGCCCCAGTCGCCCGGGTCCCACCCGGCCGGCGGACCGGCCAGTTTCGGCAGGTCACCGTCACAGCCGGCGAGCCCGGCGGCGCCCGCCACGGCCGCTCCGGTCGCGGCCGCGCCGCCCAGCACCTGGCGTCGGGTCAGCGGCATGCCGCCATCGTCCCCGTCGAGCGGCCGCGGTACGCGCTGGGACTCACCCCGTGGAACCGTTTGAAGGCCGCGCTGAAGCCGAAGGCGTCCGCGTACCCGACCCGGCGGGCCACCGCCGCGACCGTCGTGGTGGATCCGGCCAGCAGGTCGGCGGCCAGGGTCATCCGCCACTCGGTCAGGTAGGTCAACGGGGGGTCGCCCACCAGCCGGGCGAACCGGCTCGCCACCGTGGTCCGCGACACCCCCGCCTCGCCGGCCAGTGCGGCAAGCGTCCAGGGTCGGTCCGGCGCGGCGTGCATGGCCCGCAGCACCGGGCCGATCACGTCGTCGCCCCAGGCGCGCAACCGCCCGGACGGCACGGCGCCTGGCTGGTCGAACCAGCTTCGCAGGGTGCAGACCACCAACCAGTCGACCAGCCGGTCCCGCACCACCTGCGGACCGCCCGGGCAGGCGGCCTGCGTGTCGAGGAAGTCGCGCACCGATTCGCAGCCGTCGCCGTCGGGGACCACAAGCACGGGGGGCAGTGCGTCGAGCAGCCGCCGGGCCGCCATTCCGCGGGTGTCGTACGTCCCGACCAGCAGCACGGTGTCGTCGACCGGCGCCTGTTCACCGGAGCCGGTCCACATCCGGTCGGCGGGTCGGGCCGGCACCTGTTCACCGGACCCGGCCGGCAGCGGACGGTCGGCCAACACGAAGGTTCCGCGCACGATGGCGGTCTCGCCGACGCGTACCGGGCGGGGGCTCTCGTCCTCCGGATGGGTCAACCACACCGTCCCGCGCAACGGCGCGTACAACGTCAGGATGGCCGCGTCGGCGGACCGCAACGTCCACGGCGGGGTCAGCTCCCGGCGGTCGAAGCCGACGGCGTCCGCGCGGAGGCCACGGAGCAGTTCGTCCAGCGGATCCATACCCATCACGATAACCAGCCGACGGCCGAGGGCCGGCGGCGCTGGCCGCCGGACGATCGGACATCCCCCGCGTACGACGAGCCATGGCCGCCCCCGCACCGCCGCCGGTTGACTGGCAACCATGACGACACACGCGGAATTGATACTGGTGCTGGGCGGGACGGGCAAGACCGGACGTCGACTGGTACGCGCGCTGCGGGGCTCCGGCCGGCCGGTCCGGGCGGCCTCGCGCTCCGGCGAGGTGCGGTTCGACTGGTCCGACCAGAGCACCTGGCCGGCCGCACTGGCCGGGGCGTCGGCCGTCTATCTGGTGGCCCCGGAGGATCCGGCCCTCGCCGAGCTTTTCGTGAAGCAGGCGACCGGGGCCGGTGTCGGCAGGTTCGTCGCGCTGTCCGGTCGGGGGATCGGGCAGGTCCCGGCGGACGCGTTCCCCGGCATGGTGGCCGCGGAACGGGCGGTACGGGACTCCGGCGCGCAATGGTCGATCATCCGAGCGAACAACTTCAACCAGAACTTCGACGAGGACCTGTGGCGGGATCCGCTGCGGGCCGGCCGGTTGGCCCTGCCGATGGGCCCGGTCCCGGAGCCGTTCGTCGACGTCCAGGACGTCGCGGATGTCGCCGCGGTCCTGCTCACCTCGGACGGTCACCACGGCCGGGTGTACGACCTCTCGGGCCCCCGATCGCTCACCTTCGCCGAGGCGGTGGCGACGATCGCCCGAGCCGCCGGTCGGCCCATCGAATACGTCGAACTGACCCCGGAGGAGTACCGGGTCGAGTTGCGGTCCGCCGGGTGGCCGGCGGAGGCCGTCGCGGGGCTCGACCTGATGTTCGCCGGGATGCGCGCCGGGCATCTGGCCGAACCCGCCGACGGGGTACGGCGGGTGCTCGGCCGCGAGCCCATCGACTTCGAGACCTACGCCGACCGGGCCGCCGCCGCCTGGCGGTGATCGGCGTCACTCCACCGGCGGCGCCGGGGCCGGTGCCGGTGCCGGTGCCGGGGCCGGGGCCGGGGCCACGTCGTCGAGCGGGCCGAGCAGCGGTCGCTTCGCGGTGACCGTGTCACCGGAGGACCGGCCGGTCAATCTCCGCTTGATCCACGGTGCCAGGTGTCGGCCGGCCCAGCGCAGGTCGGCCCGGCGGGCGGCGAGCCACGGGCTCGGCGCCGGTCGGGACGGCACCAGCAGCCAGTCCGGGTCGCTCTGGACGTCCAGCGCGGTGAGCACGTGCCCGGCCACCCGGCGGTGGCCGGCGGCCGACAGGTGCAGCCGGTCCTCGCTCCACAGCGCCGGGTTCAGGAACTCGTCGTCGGCGAACAGGTCGATCAACATCGCGCCGTGCCGCCCCGCGGCCTCGCCCACCGCCTGGTTCAACCGCGCCACCCGGGGCGCGACCAACCGCTGGCCGGGAAGCCGGGCCATCACGTCCGCGAACCGGAAGATCAGCACGTCCGCGCCGGTGGCCCGCAGCTCGGCCACCACCCGTTCGAAGCGGGCCACTAGGGCCTCCGCGTCGAAGCTGCGGCGCAGCACGTCGTTGCCGCCGGCGGCGAAGCTGACCAGGTCAGGCTTCATCGCCAGGGCGGCCGGCACCTGCTCGGCCACGACGTTGTCGAACAGCCGGCCCCGGATCGCCAGGTTCGCGTATCCGAAATCGGGCCCGGCGTCGACGGCCAGCCGGGTCGCGACCAGATCAGCCCACCCCCGGTAGGTCCCGTTCGGGTACGGGTCGTCCATGCCCTCGGTGAAGCTGTCCCCCACGGCCACGAAGCTGCGCCAGCGCACCTCGTCCTCCCGCTGTCTCGACGACGCCGCAACCTGTCTCGACGACGCCGCAATCTGTTCGGACGACGCCGCAACCTGTTCGGACGACGCCGCAACGGCAGATTCTGGCACGCCGGTCGATGACCCGACGGCCGGCGGAACCGGACGTGACCCGGACCGCACCCGAGGTCGGGCCTCCTACCCGGTCGCGCTGGCGGGGCACCGCGCGAGCGTGCCGGTCCGCATAATGTCGCGGACCCGACAGGCGCGTCCGTCACCTGTGGACGAGCGTCCGGAGCACGAACGAGGATCTGACATGACCGAGGGACCACCCTTCGTCCCCGCACCGAACCCCGCCATGCCGGCACCGACGGGCCAGCCCTCCAGCGGCCCACCGCCGTACGGGCCACCGGTCCAGGCCGCCCCGCCGGGGCCCTACGGACCACCGGCGCAGCGCGTTCCGGGTCCCTACGGCCCGCCGCCGTACCCGCCGTACCCGTCCGGCCCAGGGCAGCCCGGCCCAGGGCACCCCGGCCCGCACGGCCCGCTGCCGTACCCGGCCGGCCCAGGGCAGCCCGGCCCAGGGCACCCCGGCCCGTACGGCCCGCCCGGAGCGTACGGACCCCAGCCGATGGCCGCACCGCCCGGTGGGAAGTCCAAGCGCTGGTTGTGGATCACCCTGAGCGCGGTGCTCGCGGTTGCCCTGGTCTGCACCGGCTCGGCGTTCGGCCTGCGCTCCTACGTCAAGGGCAAGAACGACACCGCGGCGGCCGTCCGGTACGAGGAGAACAACCCGATCAAGCCGGAGGAGGTGAAGGACCTCATGGACGAGCGGACCAGGGCACTCAAGGACGGCGACGAAAACGCGTTCCTGGCCGCCTTCGACCCGGCCAACAAGAAACTGGTCGACCAGCAGCGCAACCTGTTCCGCAACCTCCGGAAGCTGCCGCTGGCCAAGGCCGGATTCCAGCAACGAGCCCTGGCGTCGCGCGTCGTCCTGCGGGACGTCAAGCCCGTGGGCGCCGGCTTCACCGTCGACTTCACGCTGTCCTTCGTGCACCAACTCGACGGGTACGACCGTCACCCGGTCGACGAGTTGTACACCTGGACGATCTTCCGGCCGGAGCGCGGCGCGCCCCTCACGGTCACCGCGGTCAAGGGTCACACCGGCGAGAAGCCGGAGGAGATGACCTATCACCCGGCGCCGTGGGACAAGTGGTCCACCATCCACGTCGAACGGACCGAGCACACCCTGTTCATCGTCGACGTGGCGCTGCGGGCGGAGGCGCAGCGCTACGCCCCGATCGCGGAACGGGCGGCGGCCGCCAACCTCGCCGCCTGGCAGTCCGCCGGGGTGCCCGGTGACGTGCCGAAAGGCTTCGTCATCTCGCTGGTCAAGGGTAAGAAAGGGCTGGCCACGCTCTACCGAACCACGAACAAGACCCCGCCCGAGTCCGGGTTCTCCTTCGGCGTGCCACAGTACGACGACATCGACCGGGAGGACGATGACTACGTCGTCGGCGGCAGCCGGGTGGTCATCGACGTCACCGATCGGTCGTTCTTCAGGGCGGGTGACCGCGAAGGACCCGCGGAGATCTTCCGGCACGAGCTGGCGCACTCACTCGCCCACGGCCTTACGAAGATCGGCAACGACGCGATCCTCTACCAGCAGGAGAAGTGGCTGGTCGAGGGCTTCGCCGAATACTTCGGGCACGAGCGCAAGTCGTGGACGACGAGTGACCGCGCCGCGTCCGGCCGCAGCCGGGTGCGGGCCACCAAGCTCGGGAACCTGCTGCTGCCCAACAACGTCGGATGGGATCGCGACGGCCGGACCAGCTACCACTACTGGTTGGGCCACTCGGCGGTCTCGTACATGGTGGAGAAGTACGGCGAGCGGAAGGCGTTCGAGGTGGTCGCCGAACACTACCGGGGCCAGTCACTGGAACAGGTGATGCCGAAGGTGCTCGGCCTGAAGTACTTCGACTTCGACCGGCAGTGGGCGGCCTACGTCAAGAGCAAGGTGGGCTGACCCGGGGCGGGGTCCCTCGGCCGGACACAGCCCCGTCGGGGGACCCTGAACCGGGCTCGGAGAAATCGCGTCGCCAGCCGCTCCGGCCCTCCGTAAGCTGCGGCAATGTTGCATCGGATGTCCACCTTGTTCCTTCGTACCTTGCGCGAGGACCCGGCGGACGCGGAGGTGCCGAGCCATCGGCTGCTGGTCCGCGCGGGGTACATCCGGCGCGCGGCGCCGGGCGGCTACACCTGGCTGCCGCTGGGCAAGCTGGTCCTCGACCGGGTGACCGAGGTGATCCGGGAGGAGCTGGCCGCGATCGGCGACCAGGAGGTGCACTTCCCGGCGTTGCTGCCGGCCGAGCCCTACCAGACGAGCGGCCGGTGGACCGAGTACGGCGACGACATCTTCACCTTCACCGACCGGCGGGGCGCGCCGCACCTGCTGGCACCCACCCACGAGGAACTGGCCGCGCTGCTGGTGCGCGACCTGTACTCGTCGTACCGGGACTTCCCGGTGACGATCTACCAGGTCCAGACCAAGTTCCGCGACGAGCCCCGGCCCCGCGCCGGGGTGCTGCGCGGCCGTGAGTTCCTGATGAAGGACGCGTACTCGTTCGACCTGGACGTCGCCGGGTTGCGGGCGGCGTACGACCGGCACCGGGTCGCGTACCAGCAGATCTTCGACCGGCTCGGGCTGAACTACACGACGGTGGCCGCGGTGTCCGGGGCGATGGGCGGGTCGGCCTCCGAGGAGTTCCTGGCCGCCACGCCGGTCGGCGAGGACACCTTCGTGGCCTGCACGACCTGCCACTACGCGGCAAACACCGAGGCGGTGGTCACGCCCGCGCCGACGGCCGGGGATCTCGACGCGCACCCGCCGGCCGAGGCGCACGACACGCCCGGCACACCCACCATCGCGTCGCTGGTGACCCTCGCGAACGACCGGCGGCTGGGCGGCCGCGACTCGTGGCGCGCGGCGGACGTGCTGAAGAACGTCGTGCTCTCCGTCCGTCGGCCCGGGGCCGCCGAGCCCGAGTTGCTGGTGATCGGGGTGCCGGGTGACCGGGAGGTGGATCTCAAGCGGGTGGCCGCGGTGCTGGCGCCGGCCACCGTGGACGTGTTCGACGACTTCGCCGCGCGTCCGGAGTTGGTGCGCGGCTACATCGGACCGCAGATCCTGGCCAAGCTGGGCATCCGCTACCTGGTGGATCCCCGGGTCGTGACCGGAACCGCCTGGTTGACCGGGGCGAACGAGCCGGACCGGCACGCCACCGACGTGGTCTGCGGACGGGACTTCGTCCCCGACGGCACGATCGAGGCCGCCGAGGTGCGGGCCGGTGACCCCTGCCCGGCGTGTGCCACCGGGTCGCTCACCATCCGCCGGGGCATCGAGGTCGGGCACATCTTCCAGCTCGGCCGCCGCTACACCGACGCCTTCGGGGTGGATGTGTCCGGGCCGGACGGTCGGCCGGTCCGCCCGCTGATGGGCTGCTACGGCATCGGCGTGTCTCGGCTGGTCGCGGCGATCGCCGAACAGCACCACGACGATCGTGGCCTCGCCTGGCCGGCGGCGGCCGCGCCGTGCGACGTACACGTCGTGGCGGTCGGCAAGGGTCCGCATCTCGACGCGGCCGTCGACCTGGCGACGGGCCTCGCCACCAACGGGCGACGGGTGCTGCTCGACGACCGCGCGCAGGTGTCGGCCGGGGTGAAGTTCGCCGACGCCGAGCTGATCGGCATCCCGCGCGTCGTCGTGGTCGGCCGTCGTTTCACCGAGGGGTACGTCGAGCTGCGCGACCGGCGCACCGGCGAACGGGACGACGTTGCTGTGTCGGATCTGACGTCCCGGTTGGATCCGCCGGTCGACCGGGTATGACGGTGGATGCCGGCGGTCCGATGCGCCGGCGCTTTCGGGATCGGGAGGCTCTCATGACTGCGCACCGGGTCAGCGACGTGATGACCAAGCAGGTGATCTACCTGTCCGCGGAAACTCCGCTGGACGAGGCCGCACAGGCCATGCGGGACGCTGACATCGGCGACGTGGTGGTCACCGACGGCGCCTCGATCATCGGCATGGTCACCGACCGGGACATCGTGGTGCGTGCCGTGGCGGAGCGGAGGGACGTGGGCGAGACCACGATCGGTTCGATCACCACCCGCGAGGTCGTGATGATCGAGCAGAGTTCGTCGGCCGCGGACGCCGCCACGCTGATGCGGGACCGGGGGGTACGCCGGGTGCTGGTCTGTGACGCCGACCGCCAGTTGGTCGGCATCGTCTCCCTGGGTGACCTGGCCATGCGGATGGACCCGGGGTCCACGCTCGGCGAGATCAGCGAACAACCTCCGAACAACTGAGTGGGGTTGCTGAGCTGCGAGACCGGCCGGCCACCGCCGGCGGTAGCCTGGCGGCCATGTCACACACGGCCACGCCACCGCCGGCCATGCCACCGAAGCTCGCCGAGATCGTCGACGAGTTCGCGTCCGCGCCCCGCGACGTCGTCCTGGAGATGCTGCTGGAGTATTCGGACGCCGTCCCGCCGCTGCCCGAGACGATGACCGACCGGGCCGGGATGGAGCAGGTGCCCGAGTGCCAGACGGCGTTCTTCCTGCGGGTCGAGGTGGCGGCGGACCGCACCGTCACCACCTGGTTCGACTGCCCGCCCGAGGCGCCCACCACCCGGGCCTTCGCCGGCATTCTCGCCGAGGGGCTGACCGGAGCGGGCGCGGACCAGGTGCTGGCCGTGCCGGACGACCTCTACCAGCGGATGGGCCTGGCCCAGGCGATCAGTCCGCTGCGGGTACGCGGCGGCACCGCCATCCTCGCCCGATTGAAGCGGCAGGTACGCGAACAGATCGGCTGAGCGGAATGTTTCACGTGCAACAACATCGATAACCGTCCCCCCGCCCGACCATCTTCGTCGCGTTGATCAAGAGGTTCGCGTCACGAGAAAGCCCTGTCGATGACGCGAACCTCTTGATCAACGCGACTCTGTCGGGCGGGCCAGGCCGTCGACCACTCTCGCGTTGGGGAGCACGCCGAGGGCTGGACCGGGCAGCACCACCTTGCTGTGCCGAACCCCCGACCCGACGACCACGTGCGGCACGGCGACCACCCGCGCGTCGACCAGGATCGGCCATTCGTCGGGCAGGCCGATCGGGGTGATCCCGCCGTACTCCATGCCGGTCAGTTCGACGGCTTCCGCCATCGGCGCGAAGCTGGCCTTGCGGACGTCGAGCAGCCGGCGCACCGTCCCATTGACGTCGGCGCGGGTGGTGGCGAGCACGACACAGGCCGCGTACCGGACGGCACCCTCGCGCTTGCCGGCCACCACGACGCAGTTGGCCGAGACGTCCAGGCCGATGTCGTACGCCGCGCAGAAGGCGGCGGTGTCGGCGAGCGTGGCGTCGATCGGCGCCACGAGGACGTCGTCGGGCTCGATCGGGGCGTCGTCGGGCCACTGCCCGAGCACCTCGTGCACGGCAGTGGCCAGCAGGTCCGGCCGGCCGAGCGCCGGTTCGGTCTTGAGGGTGCCCAGCATGTCCGAGATCATCTCACCGGAACCCGGTCTCCGCACCCCTACCGGTGGCCCGCCGGCCGGCACCAGGGAACACCGGGCCGGACCCCTACCGGTGGCCCGCCGACCGGCACCGGGTGACACCGAGCCGGCACCGGGGAACACGCCGGCCGAAGCGTTGGGCGCCGGTCAGCCGCCGGCGAGGTAGGCGTTCTCCTGGATGAACGTGCGTTCCTGGAGGGCGGCCCGCCGCTCGGCGAGCAGCACCTCCCGGCGGTGCCGTTCGACGTCCTGGATGGCGTGCCGGACGGCGAACCGGATCACGCCGTACAGGAAGACGAATCCCGCGGTGTACAGGATGACGGTGGCAACCAGTGCGAGCATGTCGCCACGGTATGACCCGCGCTGGCACGAAAAGCTCTCACTTCCGGCTGGTTCCCCCGTACGTGTCCGGGTTGACAATTCTAGCTAATGCTATTAGCTTTGCGGCTATGACAACTAGCTACCTCGATCGTGGCGCCGGTCGCATCGCCTACGACGTCCAGGGTGCCGGCCCGCTGGTGGTCGCCGTACCCGGCATGGGGATCCTGCGCTCGGTCTACCGGTTCACCGTCCCGGTGCTGGTCGAGGCCGGCTACCGGGTCGCCACCATGGACCTGCGGGGGCACGGCGACAGCGACGACGGCTTCGACGCGTACGACGACGAGGCCCTGGCCACCGACATTGCCGCACTGATCGAGCACCTCGGCGGGCCGGCGGCCGTGATCGGCGACTCGATGGGCGCGGGCGCCGCGGTGATCGCGGCGGCCGAGCGCCCGGAGCTGGTCACCGGGCTGGCCCTGATGGGCCCCTGGGTCCGGCAGCCGAAGGCCAGCCCGGTGATGAACCTGCTGCTGCGGGCCGCGCTTGTCAAACCGTGGGGCCCGGCCTTCTGGAAGTCCTACCACGCCAGCCTCTACCCGGGTCGCAAGCCGGCCGACTTCGCCGACGAGGAGGCCCGGATCATGGCCAGCCTGCGGCGCGGCGACCACTGGTGCTCGTTCGTGCGCACCTCCCGGACCAGTCACGCCCCCGTCGAGCGCCGACTCGGCCGGGTGCAGGCGCCTACCCTGGTGGTGATGGGTGAGAAGGACCGGGACTGGCCGGACGCCCCCGCCGAGGGCCGGTTCGCCGCCGAGCGGCTGCGCGGCGAACTGCTGCTGGTGCCCGACGCCGGGCACTACCCGATGGCCGAATATCCCGAGGTGGTCAACCCGGTGCTCACGCCGTTCCTGGACCGGGTGCACGGGCGTGCCTAGGGCCGGCCTGACGTCCGACATCGTGGTGGCCGAGGCGGCCCGGCTCGCCGACGAGGTCGGACTGGACCGGCTCACCCTGGCCGCGGTCGCCCAGCAACTCGGCGTGGCGCTGCCCAGCCTCTACAAACACATCCGCGGCATGGACGCGCTGCACCAGCAACTCGCGATCCGGGCCCTCGACGAGTTCACGGCCACGATCACCGAGGCCGCCGTCGGCAGGTCCGGTTCCGACGCGCTCCGCGCGATGGCGCACGCCTACCGGGCGTACGCACGCCGCCGGCCCGGCGGATACGCCGCCGCCCAGCGCGCCCCCGACCCGGCCGACACCGAACACGCCGCCGCCGGCGAACGCGCGGTGCGGGTCATCTTCGCGGTCCTCGCCGGGTACGGCCTGGCGGGTGACCGGCTCGTCGACGCCACCCGCAGCCTGCGCAGCACCCTGCACGGGTTCGTGTCGCTGGAGGCGGCGGGCGGGTTCGGACTGCCCCGGGATGTCGACCGGACGTACGACCGGCTCGTCGACATGCTCGACCGCGCGCTGCGCACCTGGCCGGACTGACGGACTCAACTCGACGGCTTCACCAGGCCGGCGTCGTACGCGAAGACGACGGCCTGGATCCGGTCCCGCAGGCCGAGCTTGGCGAGGATGGCCGACAGGTGCGTCTTGACGGTCGCCTGGCTCACGTACAACCGCTCGGCGATCTCGGCGTTGGACAGCGCGCGGGCGACGAGTGTGAGCACCTCCACCTCGCGCGGGGTCAGGTCGGCCAACCGCGGCGCCGAGGTCTGCGGGCCGGGCAGCCGCTCGGCGAACCGGTCCAGCAGCCGTCGGGTCACCGTGGGGGCGAGCAACGCCTCACCCCGGGCCACCACCCGGATCGCCTCGACCAGATCCGCCGGCCGGGTGTCCTTCAGCAGGAACCCGCTCGCGCCGGCCCGCAACGCCGCGTACACCGGCTCGTCGAGGTCGAACGTGGTGAGCATGACGATCCGGGCCGGATGTCCCGACCGGACCAACCGGCGGGTCGCCTCGATGCCGTCCAGCCGCGGCATCCGGACGTCCATCAACACCACGTCCGGCCGGGTGCGCTCGGCCACCGCGATCGCCGACAACCCGTCGCCGGCCTCGCCGACGACCGCCATGTCGTCACGCGCGTCCACGATCATCGCGAGGCCGCCACGGACCAGCTCCTGGTCGTCGGCGAGCAGCACGCGAATGGTCACGAGATCCCCTCCACGGGTAGCTGGGCGGACACCCGGAAGCCGCCACCGGGCATCGGGCCGGCCTCCAGGGTGCCACCGACCGACCGGGCCCGCTCCCGCATGCCGACGAGGCCGTGCCCCCCGCCGGCCGCCGCGGACCAGCCGCCGCTCGCGCCGCCCCCGTCGAGGGCGCCGTCGTCGACCACCTCCAGCTCCAGCGCAGCCGGCCCGTAGCGGAGCAGGACGTCGGCCCGGGTGGCGTGCGCGTGCCGCAGGGTGTTCGTCAGGGACTCCTGCACGATCCGGTACGCCGACAGCTCGACCCCGTCCGGCAGGATCGTGTCCGGGCCCTCCCGGCGCACGGTCACCCGCAGCCCGGCAGCCCGCACCGACGCGGCCAGGGCGTCCAGCTCGGCGAGGCGCGGCTGCGGTGCCGGCGCCGGCTCGTCATCGGCGGTCTCCGGGGCCAGCGTGTTCAGCATCGTCCGCAGCTCGGCCAGCGCCGACCGGGCGGACGTCTGGATGGTGTCGAGCGCCGCCCGGGCCCGGTCCGGTCGGCGGTCGAAGACGTCCTGCGCACCGGCCGCCTGCACCGCGATCACGGCGACGTGGTGGGCCACCACGTCGTGCAGTTCGCGGGAGATCCGTTCCCGCTCGGTGGCCACGATGCGTCGCCGTTCCTCGTGTCGACGGTGGGCCTGGCCACGCTGCAACTCGCCGACCGCCCAGGAGAAGGCCAGCCCGACGGCCGCGAGCAAGGCGTCCCGCCAGTCACCGGTGAGCAGCTTCACGGGGGTCGGCAGGAGCAACCCGATCAACACTGGCAGGGAGACCCGGGGCGGTCGCAACCGAGCCAGGTAGGTAAGCGGTACGAAGATCAATCCGAGCCAGGCGAGGTTTGGACTGAGGATCTCCAACCCGACGCCGGCGAGCACGGCGACGGCCATGGCGCGCAGCGGCCACCGGCGGAACCACAGCAACGTACCGGCCTGGACCGCCGCCAGGGCGACGACAAGTGCCGCCTCGACGGGACGGCGGGTGCCGTCCGGTGCCGTGGACACCACGAGCAGCACGGTGCCGAAGACGACCGCGGCGATCGCGCCGTCGATCATCATCAACAGCCGGGCCAGCCTGGAACGCATGCTCCGGATGGTATTTGTCCCGTCCGCCGCCGCTCATCGGTCGCCAGACGGAGATCCGGGGGTACGGGCCCAGTCCTCACGAACGAGACGAGGACCGATCAGTGGGCCGATCCGCCAGGCCCACCGCACTCCTAGCGTTGCCAGGGAACCGAACAGATGGAGGTGCCGCACATGTCCGTACCGACCCAGGGGACGTCCGCCCCGACCACGCAGACCCGGCCCGAGCGGCGACGTGTCCGACGGGTGCTGGCGGTCCTCGCCGCGACCGGCGCGACCCTGGCCTTCTGGGCGTTCATCGTCCCGTTCGCCGGAACGGACCTGGTGGCTCGACCCGGTGGCACGGAGCGGACCATCGGGCCGGCGTCCGTGGTGGTCGCGACCGCACTGGCCGGGCTGGCCGGCTGGGCGCTGCTGGCCCTGCTCGAACGGTTCACCGGCCGGGCCCGGGCGATCTGGACCGGCGTGGCGCTCGTCGTGCTGGCGTTGTCCCTGCTCACCGGACCGCTCAGTGGCGTCGACACCGCCGCCAAACTGTCCCTGGTGTCCCTGCACCTGGTCGCCGGGGCGGTGCTCATCCCGACGCTGCGCGGCACCGCACGGAACTGACCGACGCGGCGGCCCGGACTGGCGGTTTCGCCCCGCCCGGGTGCTCGGCGGCCCGGCGGCGGTTCACCCCGCCAGTCCGACGGCGCCCGGCACACCGGTGGTGCCCGGCACGGGGCGGGCACCACCGGTGCCGGTGTCAGGCCGTTTCCAGCGCCTCGCCGACTCCCCGCGCGAGCCCTGACAGGTGTTGGTCGGCCAGCAGATGACCGGCGGTGATCACCAACGCGAGCGGCCATTCGATCACCTGGAGCGCGGTGAGCACCCCGATTCCCGCGTAGTAGGCGATCTTGTCCGGCGGCGGCACGGCCACTGTGCCGAGCACCGGCAACTCGACCTGTCTGGTGGCGCGGCGCATGGCGGTGATCGAGGCCGGGGCGCTCATTCCGGTTATCGCGGTCATCGTTCCTCCCCAGAATCCGACGACCCCGCGGTATTCCACCGGGACCATCGTCCATGCCCGCCGAGGGGCGGAAATTCGCCCGGGTACGGGCGGCATAGGGCGGCCGACGACGGGAAAGCCGGGCGATCAGACATCGGGGAGGCGGCATGGCGTACCGGGTGCCCGGGCCGTCCTGGCTTCCGGACCTGGTCACCGGCGTTTCCCGAAGTACCGGCGCGGCCGTGTCCCGGGCGGCGCGCGCGGCCGGGCTGAACGGCCGGGGCGTCTGGTCAAGGCCCGGCCGGCACCACATCGAGGTACGCGGCGTGTCGCAGGCCGGCGGCGAGCGACTGGCCCGGCAGGTGGAACGGGCGCTGGCCGCCCTGCCCGGCGTGGCCTGGGCCCGGGTCAACGGCCCGTCCGGTCGGGTGGTGGTCGCGGTGACCCCGCGCGGGCCACGGCTCCGCGACCTGATGGCCACCATCGCCACCGTCGAACGACGCGACGGACTGGTTCCGGACCCGGACTGCGAGCCGCCCCATCCGCCGGAGGAGGGGCCCCGCACCAAGCGGGCGGTCTCCGCCATCGCCGCCGACGCGCTCGGCCTCACGCTCGCCGCCGCGTCCAGGGTGCTGCCGTTCACCCGGGTGCCCGGCGAGGCGGCCAACCTGATAAACGTGGTGGACCTACATCCGCGATTGCACGAGATCGCCGGCAAGGGGCTCCGACCGGATCGGGCGAACTCCCTGTTTCCGCTGGTGGAGGCACTGGTCCAAGGGCTCGCGGGCGGGTGGGCGGGCACCGCGCTGGACGCCGGTCAACGCCTCCTGCAGTGGAGCGAGGCGCGCGCCCAACTCGCCGCCTGGAACGAGGCAGAGCCGGACCTGGCCGGCACCCCGGACCGGGCGGCGGCCCCGCCGTGCCCGGACGACCGACCACTGCGCAAACCCGACGGCCCGGTCGAGCGGTACGCCGGCCGGATCCTGGCCGCCGGTGGGGTGGCCGCCGCCGCGCTGACGCCGCTCGTGGGCGGCAAACGGGCGGCGGCGGTCGGGTTGGCTGCCATGCCCAAGGCGGGTGCCACCGGTCGGGAGGGGTACGCCGCCCGCCTCGGTCGGACACTGGCCCACCGGGGCGTGATCGCGATGGAGCGCGGGGTGCTGCGCGAACTGGACCGGATCGACACCCTACTGCTGGACGAGTCGGTGCTGCGCGGCGACCGGAGCGGACTGACCGAGCTGGTTCCGCTGCCGGGCACCGACGCCGAGCAGGTGGCCACCCGGGCGTTCGGGCTGTTCCGCCCAGCCGACCCGGCCGAGGTGGCGACGGACGACGGCTGGCGTCTGGGTCCGCTGGACCGGTTGTCGCTGCGCGGCCGGACCGGGGAGCGGGAGGCACGCCGGCTCGGCCACGACGGTGGCACCGTGTTGGGGCTCGCCGAGGGAGAGCGGCTGGCGGCCGTACTCCGGACCGAGCCGGAACCGGCCCCGGGGGCCGAGGCGCTGATGATGGCCGCCCGGCGCGCCGGCCTGCGGGTCCTGGTGGCCGGGGAGGCCGACGAGCGGTACGCCATGCCGGCGAGCCGGGTTCCCGGTGGCGAGCGGCTGCTGGCGTCGGTACGCCGACTGCAACGCGACGGGGCCACGGTGATGCTGGTGTCCGGCGACGGCCGGGCGCTCGGCGCCGCCGACTGCGGGTTGGGCGTCTGGCGGCGGGGCGACCGGCCGCCGTGGGGGGCACACCTGTTGATCGGCCCCGACCTGGAGGTGGCGTCACTGGTCGTGGACGCGGCCGGACTGGCCCGCCAGGTGGCCCGGCAGAGCATCCGGCTGTCCGCCGCCGGCACCGGGGTGGGGGCGCTCGCGGCGCTCACGGCGACGCCCCGCCGGCTGCCGCAGTTGTCCGTGGACGCGGTAAACGCGGCGGCCGGGATATCCCTGCTCAACGGCATGTGGCGGGCGCACAAGCTGCCGGACCGGCCGCGCGAGACGGCCCGGCCGGTGGTGCCGTGGCACCTGATGCCGGTGCCCGTGGTGCTCGACCACCTGCGCGCCCGCCCCGAGGGTTTGACCACCGACGACGTACGTGGACGGGCCCGGCGCGACGTGGACCGGAACGGGCCGCTGGGCCTGCGCCAGGCGTTCGTGGAGGAGCTGGCGAACCCGTTGACGCCGGTGCTGGCGGGTGGCGCGGCGCTGTCCGCCGCGGTCGGCTCGCCGGTCGACGCCGGTCTGGTCGGCGGCGTCATCGGGGTGTCCGCGCTGGTCGGCGCCACGCAACGGGTACGTACCGAACGTGCGCTTGCCGAGTTGTTGTCCCGATCGGCGGTGACCGCGACGGTGCGCCGCGACGGGACCGAGCGGGTGGTGTCGGCCGACGACCTGGTGCCGGGCGACATCGTGCTGCTCGGGCCGGGTGACGCGGTGCCCGCCGACTGCCGGTTGATCGAGGCGGACGCGGTGGAGGCCGACGAGTCGTCGCTGACCGGGGAGTCGCTGCCGGTGCCGAAGGCTCCCCCGCCGGTGGTGGCCGCCGCGGTGGCCGACCGCTCGTCGATGCTGTACGAGGGCACCACGGTCGCCGCCGGCCGGGCCACCGGCGTGGTGGTGGCCGTGGGGGCGGACACGGAGGTCGGTCGCAGCATGGCGCTGGCCCGGGAGGCGCCGCCGAGTAGCGGGGTGGAGCAGCGGTTGACCGGGCTCACCCGCACCGCCGTACCGTTGGCGGTCGCCTCCGCCGTCTCGGTGGCCGGCGCCGGGCTGCTGCGTGGCGTACCCCTGGGGGAGTCGGCGGCGACCGCCGCGAACCTGGCTGTGGCGTCGGTGCCGGAGGGGCTGCCGTTCCTGGTCGGGGCGGCGCAGCTGGCCGCGGCCCGGCGGCTGGCCGAGCACGGCGCCCTGGTGCGCAACCCGCGCACCATCGAGGCGCTGGGCCGGGTGGACGTGCTGTGTTTCGACAAGACCGGCACCCTCACCGAGGGCCGGTTGCGGCTCGTCGGGGTCGGTGACGGCCGGCGGTACGCGAGCCTGGCGGATCTCGACGCGGGGCTGCGGGGTGTCCTCGCGGCGGCGATCCGGGCTACCCCGCAGGTCGACTCCCTTGACGAGTTGTCGGGGCAGACCGACCGCGCGGTGGTCGAGGGCGCCCGGGGGGCCAGGGTCGAGGTGGCTACCGGATGCCCCGGCTGGCGGGCGGCGGAGTCGCTGCCGTTCGAGCCGTCCCGGGGTTACCACGCGACGGCGGGCAACGGCCCGGACGGGTTCCGGTTGGACGTGAAGGGTGCTCCCGAGCGGATCCTGCCGCGCTGCCGGCGGGCCCTGCGGGACGGACGTGCCGAGCCGCTGGACGACGACGGCCACCGGCGCCTGGCCGAGGCACTGGACGAGTTGGCCGGTGGGGGGCACCGGGTGCTGGCGGTGGCGCAACGGTCGCTGCCCGCCGGGGACGTGACCGACGCGGCGGTCGACGAGTTGACCTTCCTGGGTTTCCTGGCGATCGCCGACGGCGTACGGGCCAGCGCGGCGCCGGCGGTCCGCCGGATCCGGCACGCGGGCGTGCACACCATCATGATCACCGGGGACCATCCGGCGACCGCGGCGGCCATCGCGTCCATCATCGGGGCGGACGACGAGCGGCAGCGAGTGGTCACCGCGACCGAACTGGACACGCTGGACGACGACGCGGTGGCCGAGACGATGATGCGGACCGACGTGGTGGCCCGCTGCACGCCGGCCCACAAGGTACGCATCATCCAGGCGTTGCAGCGGTGCGGCCGGACGGTGGCGATGACCGGGGATGGCGCCAACGACGCGCCGGCCATCCGGCTGGCCGATGTCGGCATCGCGCTCGGTCAGCGAGGCACCCCGGCCGCCCGGGCGGCGGCCGACCTGGTGGTCACCGACGACAAGCTGGAGACCATCATCGCCACCCTGGTCGAGGGCCGGGCCATGTGGTCGTCGGTGCGGCACGCGCTGAGCATCCTGGTCGGCGGCAACCTCGGCGAGATCGCGTTCAGTGTGCTGTCGGCCGCGGTGACCGGCCGATCGGCGCTCAACGGCCGGCAGTTGTTGCTTGTCAACCTGCTCACCGATCTGGCGCCGGCGATGGCCATCGCGGTACGTCCGCCGCACGCCTCGGGCGGTGACGAGTTGCTCGCCGAGGGGCCGGACACCTCGCTGGGCGCCACCCTGCAACGGGAGATGGCGCTGCGGGCTGCCGCGACCACGCTCGGCGCCACCACCGGATGGACCATCGCCCGGTTCACCGGCACCCAGCGCCGGGCCAGCACGGTGGCGCTGGCGTCGCTGATCGGCAGTCAACTCGGCCAGACGGTGTTGGCCGGCGGGGCGAGCCCACCGGTGCTGCTGGCCACCGGCGCCTCGGTGGCCACCCTCGCCGCGATCGTGCAGACCCCCGGGCTCAGCCACTTCTTCGGGTGTACGCCGCTGGGGCCGGTCGGCTGGTCGATCGCGGCCGGTAGCGCGGTCAGCGCCACGCTGGCAAACTCCACCCTCGGCCGGCGGGTGGCCCGGCTCACGCTTCACGAATCGGACGGTTCCGCACCCGCGGAGGACGCCGACGCCGGCTCGGTGGCCGACGCTTACCACGGCGGCCGAACCCCCGACGACGGCGGTTTGGCCGACGACGCCCGCTCGCCCGACAGCGCCGCCCGAACCCCCGACAACCCCCGCTCGCCCGACGGTCCCGAATCGACCGACGGCCCTGGACCGTCCCGCAACCGCGCGAAGATCACGCAGGATCCCTAATGTAGGGGCCTCGGCCTGCCTCCGAAGCCCCTACATCACGGATCGAGGGCGATCTTGCGTCCTGTGCCGGGGTGGCCGGACGGTCGGCGTCCCCGGTCTCTTACGCTGGCCCCATGCCGACCCAGGGGTCTGCCAACGGAGCCGACACCGGGCCCACCAACGGAGCCGACACCGACGTCCGTGTCGAGACGCCCGTCCGGGTAGTCATCGTCGACGACCAGGTGCTGGTGCGTACCGGCTTCCGAATGGTGCTCGACGCCCAGCCGGACATCGAGGTGGTGGGCGAGGCCGGCGACGGCGCCGAGGCGTTGCGGTTGCTCGCGCGTACCCCGGCCGAGGTGGTGGTTATGGACATCCGGATGCCGGTGATGGACGGTGTGCAGGCCACCCGGCAGCTCGTCGCAAGCGGCTCGGACGCGCCCCGGGTGTTGGTGCTCACCACGTTCGACACGGACGCCGACGCGTTCGCCGCGTTGCAGGCCGGGGCCAGCGGATTCTTGCTCAAGAATGTCCCACCGGAGGAACTGATCGCCGCCATCCGGGTGGTCGCCGCCGGAGAGTCGGTGGTGGCGCCCCGGATCACCCGGCGGCTGCTGGACCGGTTCGCCGACCAACTGGTGCCGGCCGGCGGCGTCGATCCCGCCACCGACCCGCTACCCGGCCTCACCGAGCGGGAACGCGAGGTGCTGCTGCTGGTGGCGCAGGGGCTGTCCAACCTGGAGATCGCACAGCGGATCTACGTGGCGGAGACCACGGTGAAGACGCACGTCGGGCGAATCCTCACCAAGCTCGGCCTGCGCGACCGGGTGCAGATCGTAGTACTCGCGTACGAAAAAGGACTGATCCGCCCAAGCCGCCCCTAACCCCTACCCTCGCCCTCCCGCCTTCCCTCGTCGATCTAGATCGACGGGAAAGGGGGTGGGTGGGTCAGGGGTGGGACATCGCGGCTACTACCGAGGACCGGGCGGCCCGGCGGGCGGGCAGCACCGCGGCGAGCACGGCCGCGACGGCGGCCAGCGTCACGTACCCGGCGAGTTGGCCGGCCGGGACCGTGACGATCGGGTCGATGCCGTCGAACATGACCCGAGCGGTCAGCAGGCCGTAGAGCAACCCGAAGCCGATCCCCACGCTCGCCCCGACAACACCCATGAGCAGCGCTTCCACCAACAGGGTGAGCCGGAGCTGGGTACGCGTGAGCCCGAGCGCTCGGACGACCGCCGACTCTCGGGTGCGTTCCAGCACCGACAGCGAGAGCGTGTTCATGATCCCGATCAACGCGATGATGATCGCCACTGCCAGCAGGGCCGCCACCACGGTGATCAACTGCTCCACGGCCTGCGTGATCTGATCCCGCCACACCGCGAGGCTCTGCACGCCGGTCAGCGGGTAGTCGTCGGTGACCGACTCCACCACGGCCCGCGAGTCGGCCGGCGACACGCCGTCGGCGGCCCGCACCATCACCAGGTCGTCCTGCCGCGCGTCGGGATACAGCCCCTCGAAGTCGGACCAGCGCACCAGCACGTCGCCGGTGTTCGAGCGGCCCTCCGCCAACCCGGCCACGGTGAGGACGCGCTGCCGCCCGTCGCGCCCGGTGACGGTGACCTGGTCCCCAAGGTCGCGCCCGGTCGCACCGGGACCACCGGTGAACAGCACGACCCGGCCGGGCGTCAGGTCCCGCAGCGACCCGGCCACCAGCTCCGGACCGTTCAAGGTGGCCAGTGCCTCGTCGTCCAGGGTGCCCACCCGGGTACCGTCGCCATCCAGCACGCCGGACTCGATGCGCACCTGGGTCACCGACGACAACCGTTCCTCCGCACGCAACCGGTCCGCCACCTCGGCCGGCACGCCGGACTCGCCCTCCAGGATCTGCGACCGCACCAGGAAGTCGAACGGATAGTTAGCGGCCAGTTCGTGGTCGGCAGTCCGCTGCACGGTGTTGACGGCCACGGTGGCGGCCGACATCAGCCCCACCCCGATCATCAGGGCGGCGGTCGTGGCGGCGGCCCGGCCCGGGTTACGCCGGGCGTTCGCCGAGGCCAGTTTCACAGGCGTGCCGAAGACGCGGCCCGGTAGCCAGCCCAGCGCGGCGGTCAGCGGGCCGACGAACAGTGGCGAGACGATCAGCACGGCGAGGAAGTTGGCCAACCCGCCGGCCACCACCAGCACGGTGGCCGTCTGCGAGTCGTCGACCCGGTTCGAGGCGTACCAGGTGAGCGCGGAGCCCGGCACCGCGACAAGCGTCCCGGCGGCGATCAGCAGTACCCGCCGGCGGGTCGGGGTGACGTCGCCCGCGGCGCTGCCGCGCAGCGCCGCGAGCGGCGCAACCCGGGTGGACCGGACCGCCGGCAGCAGCGCGGCGACGACCGTGACCAGCACGCCCACCAGCACGGCGACCAGCACCGGGGTGACCGTGACCACCGGCGGATGGGCGGGCAGCTCGGCGCCCACCGCGTTCGCGCCGCCGAACAACCCGATGGCGACGAGCACGCCGACGCCGATCCCGATGAGTGCGCCGACCAGCCCGACGACCGCCGATTCCAGCAGCACCGAGCCGAAGACCTGGCGGCGGGACGCGCCGACGCAGCGCAGCAGCGCCAGCTCGCGGATCCGCTGCGCGATCAGGATGGTGAACGTGTTGTAGATGACGAAGGCGGCCACCACGCAGGCGATCCCGGCGAAGACCAGCAGGATGGTTAGGAACGGGCCGAGCTGGCCGGTGGCGGCGTCGGCCAGGTCGTACCGGTACTCGGCACCGGTGCGTACCCGCAGGTCGGCCGGGACGGCGGCGGCCACCCGGCGGGCCAGTTCCGACTCGTCGACGCTGGCGGCAGCGACCGCCACCACCTGCTCGGGCTGGTCGGCCCCGGTCAACGCGGTGATGCCACCGTCGGTGAGCAGCACCACCGACTGGTCCGCGTACTGCCTGGCGGCACCGAAGTCGGCGGTCCCGACCAGGGTGAGCTGCCGGCGGTCCTGGTCCTGGTCCAGCACGGTGATCTGGTCGCCGATCCGGTACTCCGTCCGGTCGGCGGTGGCCACGTCGAGCGCCGCCTCCCCGGCCGCCGCCGGTGCGCGACCGGCAGCGATGTCGTACGGGCGCAGTCGGGGTTCGGTGCCGGCGGAGATGGTGATTCCCGGGTTCATGCCGTTGTCGACAAGTTTGCCGCGCCGATCCAGCAGCGGCAGCGGCCGTTCCATCCGGCCCTCGGCGGCGGCGACCCCGGGCACGGCCCGCACGGTGTCCACCGTGCCGCCCGGCAGATCGAGGTCGGACTCCACCGACACGTCGACGTTGCTGGCCGCCCGGGCGAACTGGTCGTAAGTCGCGGCCCGGACCGTGTCCCCGAAGATCAGGGTGCCGGCCACGAAGCCGACGCCGAGGACCACCGCGAGGGCGGTGGCCACCAGCCGGAACGGGTGTGCCCGCAGGGTGCGGAGCGTGGTGCGCAGCATCAGTCCCCCAGGTGGCGGAGCGCGTCGAGCACGGTGTCGGCGGTCGGGTCGACGATGTCGCCGGCCAGCCGCCCGTCGGAGAGCAGCACCACCCGGTCGGCGTACGAGGCGGCGACCGGGTCGTGGGTGACCATGACGACCGTCTGGTTCAGCTCCCGCACGCTGTGCCGGAGGAAGTCGAGCACCTCGGCCGACGAGCGGGAGTCCAGGTTGCCGGTCGGTTCGTCCGCGAAGATGACGTCGGGTCGGCCGAGCAGCGCGCGGGCGCACGCCACCCGCTGCTGCTGGCCACCGGAGAGCTGGCTGGGCCGGTGGTGCAGCCGATCCGCCAGGCCGAGGACGCCGACCAGCCGGTCGTGCCAGTCCGGGTCGGGGCGGCGGCCGGCGAGGTCCAGCGGCAGCGTGATGTTCTGCCCGGCGGTCAGCGTGGGCAGCAGGTTGAACGCCTGGAAGACGAAGCCGATCCGGTCCCGGCGCAACCGGGTGAGCGCCGTGTCGGACAGCCTGGTCAGCTCGTGCTCGCCGAGCCGGATGCTGCCACTGGTGGCCACGTCCAGCCCGGCCGCGCAGTGCATGAGCGTCGACTTGCCGGACCCGGACGGACCCATGATGGTGGTGAACGCCCCGGCGGCGAAGTCGACGGACACTCCGGCGAGGGCGTGGACGGCCGCGTCGCCGGAGCCGTACGTCTTCGTCAGCTCGGTGACGGACACCGCCGGGCGGGTGAGGGTCATGGTCATGCGATCGACGCTAGGTTCGGGCCACCCTTGTCGGCGTCCGTCCGGGGTGCCGTCGACGCGTACGCCTCAGGTCGGACCGCGCCCGGCGGAAGCCCGTCCCAGGTCCCGTAGAGTCGTGGGGGTGACTGTCCCGTCCCCCCCGGTTCCGTCTCCGTCAGCCGGATCGACGCCGTCGGCTGACGCCCCGGCGCCGACTCGGCGGTGGCTGCCGGTCGGGGTCGTCGCCGGTCTGGTCGTGCTCGCCATGCTGGTGATCGTCGGTTTGGTGGTGGCGCTCTCCGGTGACGCCGATCGGCCGCCGGCACCCGGTGCCGGGGCCGGCGAGCCGATGCGGGCCAGCCCCGCGCCGTCGAGCGTGGCGCCGACCACCGCCGCGCCGCTGACGGCCGCGCCCGCGCCGGCCTTCCTGAAGACCATCGACTACGGCCCGGCGCCGAGCGGCTTCCCGGCCGACCCTGATCCACAGTCGACGGTACGGCCCTCCGAAGGGCTGCACCCGGTCGACAGGACCCCCGTGTACGACGCGCCGGGCGGCAAGCCGCGCGCCTTCCTCGCCCCGACGATCTCCGGTGTCCCGCTGACCATGCCGATCGTCGAGCGGCGGTCCGGCTGGGCCGCGGTGTTGCTGCCGTCGGCGAACCGGACCATCGGCTGGGTGCCGCCCGGTGACTGGGAGACGGTGCCGCTACGCGACCTGATCGTGATCGAGCGGCGCTCGCACCGGCTGATCTGGCTACGCGACGACAAGGAGATGCGCTCCTGGCGGGTGACGCTCGGCGCGCCGGAAACCCCCACCCCGCTCGGCCGTTCGTTCGTCCTGGGCCGGTCAAAACTGCCCGGAAAGGTGTACGCGAACACCGACGTCTTCGCACTCGGCTCGCTCCCGGAGAACGTGGACAACCTGCCGACGGCGCTGCGCGGCGCGCACATCGGCATCCACGCCTGGCACAACGACAATTCGCTCGGCAAGTACGTGAGCGACGGTTGCATCCGGTTGACCCGTGACGCACAACGGGAACTGCTCTCCGAGATCGCGCCCGGCACCACGGTCGTCACCGTCGACCGCTGAGCGGCATCTCGGGCTTGGCGTTCACGGTCGGCGTTTGCGGGGGCGCCTCCGGCGGGAACATCGTCCGGCATGACCGTCGCCGCCACCGTCACCTTCCACCGGCCCGCCTCCGGCTGGCGAGACATGCTCCGGCCGTACAAGCTACTCATCGACGGCCAGGTCAAGGGCACGATCCGTCGTGATCAAGCCCGCAGCTTCGTGGTGGCGCCCGGCCGGCATGTGGCGCAGGCCCGGATCGACTGGACCGGCAGCCGTCCGGTGGAGTTCGAGGTCGGCCCGGGAGGCACTGTGGAACTGGTGGTGACCCCGAACGGCGAGTTGGTCAACCAGTTCTGGCAGATCTTCACCCGGGACCGCTGGTTGAGCCTCACCCAAATGCGCTGACGCTGCCGCTGGCGGGGCGGGCCGGGCCGGGCCGGGCCGGGCCGGGCCGGGCCACCGAAGGATCGCCGACGTGCGACACGGCCCAGATCCTGTCCTCTGGCGGCATCGCCCGGTCGACGCACTGGTAGACAGACAGTCGCATCGACCGTGGAGGAACTCATGCACTTCATGCTGCTGCTCAAGGGCGACCCGGCTCCGGACCAGCCGCCGTCGCAGGAACTGGTGAACGCGATGGGCGACTACCTGCGAGAGCTGACCCAGGCGGGGATCCTGCTGGCCGCCGAAGGGCTCTACCCGAGCGGAGCCGGTGGCGCTCGGGTGATCTACTCGGGCGGTAGGCGGACCGTGGTGGACGGGCCGTTCGCCGAGGCCAAGGAGTTGGTCGCCGGCTTCTTCCTGATCGACGTCAAGTCGCCGGAGGAGGCCATCGAGTGGGCGAAGCGGTGCCCCGTGCACCTGGCGGTCACCGGAGACCAGGAGGCCGTGGTGGAGGTACGCCGGGCCGCGTCGTCGGCCGCCGAGGTGCATCCGGATCTGACCGACCCCGCCTGAACAAAAGCCGGCGACCCCGGGCCCCCGCCACTCCGTCGCCTCGCGGCGGATTCCGCGCGGCCACATCCGCCACACCAGGCACATGCCACACCCGCCCACACCCACACCCACACCCACACCCACCCGCCCACACCCACCCGCCCACACCCACACCCACAACCACCCGCCCACATCCGCCCACCCACCGCCACGAAGATCGACTCGATGTCGGCGTATAGCGGGGTCAGGCCCGGCCCAACCCCGCAACTTCGCCGACATCGAGTCGATCAATCGGCCCGTTGCAGGGACCGTGCGAGCCGATCTACCTGGGGTGCCGCCGAGATCGTGCGGTTGAATGGGTGCCGTGACGGCTCCCGGCGACAGCGACCAGCAGGGCGGAAGCGGCCCCGAGCCCGAGCCTGACCACCGCCACGAACCCGAGCCCGACCACGGCCAAGGCCACGGCCACGGATCCGGCCACGGCCACGGCCACGGATCCGGCCACGGCCACGAACCCGACCACCGCCACGAACCCGAACCCGACCACGGTCACGACCCTGGCGGCGAGCCCGAGCGCCAGCCCGAGCGTGGCCGCGATGCTCGCCGGGCGGCGGACGCGATCGAGGCGGTGTGGCGGATCGAGTCGGCTCGACTGGTCGCGGGCCTGGCCCGGATGGTGGGTGATGTCGGCCAGGCCGAGGAGTTGGCCCAGGACGCGCTGGTCGCCGCCATGGAGCAGTGGCCGGCCGAGGGGGTGCCGCGCAATCCGGGTGCCTGGCTGATGTCGGTGGCGAAGCGCCGGGCCGTCGACAGCATCCGGCGCCAGCAGCGGTACGCGCGAAAGCTCACCGAGATCGGCCGGGACCTGGAGGTTAGCGGTGCCACCGGCGAGGCCGGGATCGACGCGGCGATCGAGGACCACATCGAGGACGACCTGCTCCGGCTGATGTTCGTGTCCTGCCACCCGGTGTTGACCACCGAGGCGCGGGTGGCGTTGACCCTGCGCCTGCTCGGCGGGCTCACCTCCGACGAGATCGCCCGCGCGTTCCTGCTGCCCGAGCCGACGGTGGCGAAGCGGCTGGTCCGGGCCAAGCGGACGTTGACCGACGCGGGAGTGCCGTTCGAGGTGCCGCAGGGCGACGAGCGCACCGCCCGGCTGTCGTCGATCCTCGAAGTGATCTACCTGGTCTACAACGAGGGCTACTCGGCCACCGCCGGGGACGACTGGATGCGACCGGAGCTGTGCGCCGAGGCGCTGCGACTGGGCCGGATCCTCGCCGGCCTGATGCCGGACGAGCCCGAGGTGCACGGGCTGATCTCGCTCATGGAGATCCAGACCTCCCGGGCGGCGGCCCGCACCGCCGCGGACGGTACGCCGATCCGGCTGCTGGAGCAGGACCGGGGACGCTGGGACCAACTGCACATCCGGCGCGGGTTGGCGGCACTGGACCGGGCCGCGACATTTCCCGGTACGCCCGGCCCGTACACGATCCAGGCGGCCATCGCGGCGTGCCACGCCCGCGCGCGTACCGCCGAGGAGACCGACTGGCGGCGGATGGCGACACTGTACGAGTTGCTGGCCACGGTGGCACCCTCGCCGGTGGTCGAGCTGAACCGGGCGGTCGCGCTCGGCATGGCGTACGGGCCGGAGGCCGGCCTGGCCCTGGTGGACCAGCTCGTCGACGAGCCGACACTGCGGGCGTACCACCTGCTGCCGAGCGTGCGCGGAGATCTGCTGGCGCGGCTGGGCCGGCCGGCTGAGGCGCGGGCCGAGTTCGAGCGGGCGGCGGGGCTGACCCGCAACGCCCGGGAGCGCACCCTGCTCCTCGCCCGCGCCGCCGAGCTGTAAGGGTTATCGCGTTCCGGAGCGGGAGGGCCGCTATTACGATCGGGCCGATGCGGATCCGACGGGCCGAGAGCACTGACGCGGCGGCGCTGGCCGAGGTGCACGTACGGTCGTGGCAGGCGACGTACCGCGGTCTGGTGCCGCAGGACTACCTGGACGGACTCGACCCGGCGGACCGGGTGGACGGCTGGGCGCGCATCGTCGCCAGCGCGGACTGGCCGCGTCAGGGCACCCTGGTCGCCGAGTCCGACGGCCGGGGCGTGGTCGGCTTCGCCGCGTTCGGCCCCGACCGCGGCGACGACACCGTCGACAACAACCACACCGGCCCCGACCGGGACGCCGGCGCCGTCGACAACAACCGCGCCGGTCACGGCGCTACCACCGACGCTGGCCGGCAACCGCCGACCGTTACCGGTGAGCTGTTCGCAATCTATGCGCTGCCCGAGGTGTGGGGCACCGGCATGGGCCGCGCCCTGGTGGCGGAGACGCTGCGCACCATGGACGAGGCCGGCTACCGAGAGGCCGTCCTGTGGGTGCTGGACGGCAACCGGCGGGCCCGCCGGTTCTACGCCGTCGGCGGCTGGGTGGCCGACGGCACGACCCGGACCGACGACGACCGCGGTTTCCCCATGAACGAGGTGCGCTACCGCCACCCCCTGATCCCCAGGTGACGCGCTATGTCGATCGTGGATTCCTGAGGCCCCTCCAGGGGCACCATCAATCCACGATCGACACGGTCAACGGGAGATGGATCGGGTGACGAAGGCCCGCCAGGCGGTCGGGGTGAAGACGAGCGCCGGATCGGCCGGGTCCCTGCTGCCCCGTAGCGACGTCTTCCGGTCGATCCGTGACCTGAGCGTTGAGCTGCCCGTGAGCGCACGCGGCGCGCTGGCCGTCGGGCAACTGAGCCAATACGAACGGACCGCCTAGACCGCCGTACACGCCGATCCGCGACGAAACGATGTGGATCTGGACATGCGGCAGTTGGGCGCATTCCGCGAGATGGGCCAGTTGCCTGGCCATGAGCGATCGCTGTTCCTCCGTGACACGGGTCAGAACCGCCTGGTCCAGCACCACGACGACCATCGGCGGGTTGATCACGCAGGATGGCCTGGCGACTCAGCCGGGCCGCGACCAGTTGGTCAACCCGTTCGACGGAAGCATCTCACCGGCCAGGGTCAGCCGGGCGTACTCCTCGGTCTGGAAGAGACCTGGCAACCACGCCGGCTCAAACCAACGCAGCGTCTCTGCCTCGCGCTCGAACTCGATCCATCCCTGGAGCCAGATCGGGGCGCCGAGCTTTCGTACAGCCGGGAGGGCCATGCGAGTCACGTCCTGGCGCTGCGCGCCCGAGGTCTCCATCCCCGCTGCGGCGCCGATCGCCCCACCCGGCCACGTCAACCGAACCGGCACCGCCGGCCGCACCGACGCCCACCGGGTTGGGCAACCGCCACCACCGAGGAACTTCCGCCGGTACGCCGTACGAGCCGACCTGAACGGTCCGAGCGGCGCGACGGGGCCACCCGCGAACGGTGGCCACTTCTGGTGACCAGGCGTGCCGCGTACCGCCGTCGGCCGCATCTGCCGGTGCGGCCGATCTGGCGATGCCGCGCCGACGGTCAACCATGGCCGTGCGGGGAGGCCCGGTTGCGCCTGCTCACCGAGTACCGGGACGACCTGACCGGCCTGGCGATCTACCTGTCCGCGCACCTGGACGACGCCGTACGCGACCTCTGCGCCTTGCACCCCGACAATCCTCCCGCCCCACGGTGCTGTGGACCCGCTTTCGCGGCTGGCTCGACGTCCCGCGCCGGAGCGGCCGGGATCGGCCGGCCAAGTGTGCAGAGTTGTAGTGGCCCCAGCCCCGCCCCAGCCACAACAACCCCACACAATCTGCCGGCAACGGCAACGGCAACGGCAACGGCGACGGGCGACGGGCGACGGGCGACGGGCGACGGGCGACGGTGACAGAAACGGCGTTGCGGACGGCGATCCGCGCCGGTTGACTCGCCCATCATGGAGATCGTCGAACGCCGGTACGCCGATGCCGATCTGCCCCGGCTCCAGGAGACGGTGGCCGGCTGGATCGCCGAGGCGGGCCGCTGCGGATACGACCACATCGGCGAGTTGCCACACCGTATCTACGAGAACCTGCGGGGCCGGGCAACCGACGAGCACGGCCAACCAGCCGACCAGCCGGCGACCGCCCATCACGGCCCGCCGTCGGGCGGACCGGTGCGGCTGTGGGAGGCCGGCGACGAGATCGTCGGCGTCGCGATCTGTGGCCGGTTCGGTGAGGCGTTCGACGTGTTCGCCGCGCCCGCGCTGCGGGGCACCGGCGCCGAATGTCACATGCTCGACACGGCCGCCGCCGGCACCGCCGAGCTGATCGCTCCCGGCGGGTACGTCCTCACCGATGTCTGGAGCTGCGACGAGCACCGCATCCGGCTGCTCACCGAGCTGGGCTTCGAGCACTTCCGCACCTGGGATCATGTCCGGGAACGGGAGCTGACCGGCGCGCTGCCCGACCCCGTGGTGCCGCCGGGTTTCCGGGTCCGCAGCGCGACGATCGACGACGCCGAGCGGCTCGCCGCCGTCCACAACGAGTCGTTCGATTCCGACTGGACCGGCGACACGTACCGGGCCGCGGTGATGGTCCGCCCCGGCTACGACCCGGCGCGCGAGGTCGTCGCCGAGGCCCCGGACGGACGGCTGGCGGCGTACACCGTCTATTGGACCGACGGGCGCAACCGCGCCGGGCACTTCGAGCCGGTCGGCACGTCGCGTCACTTCCGGCGGCTCGGCCTGGCCCGCGCGATCATGCTGGAGTCGATGCGCCGGATGCGGGACGCCGGGCTGACCAGCGTGTCGGTGAACCACAACGCGGACAACAAGGCGGCACTCAGACTGTACGAGTCGCTCGGCTTCGCCCGCACCCACGACACGTACGGCTTCCGCCGCCCCCGCTGATCAGACGCCCGGAGCAGCGACGGGAAGGCCGATCGAGGTTGCGACATCTGACATCCTTTTGTCGTACGTGACAAGCACGTCAAGGGCGTCCCCGAGGATCTGGGCGCTCGCCACGTGCAACGCGGCCAGGGTCCGGATCCCCGCAGGCAGGATCGCCGCCGCGTCCCGGACTTCCTCGGTCAACAGGATCTCGGTGAAGTCCCGCGCCAAAGTTTGCATGGTGTCGGGATAGTCCCCGATCCGGTCGAGGGTGCGCACCGTCTCGACGAATCCGATGGTGCTGGTCGCCATCGGCATGCCTGCCCGCGCCGCCAGGAACTCCCGCAGTTCGGTGGCGTAGGGCCGCCCCGAGAGGAGCGTGATCAAGGCGGACGAGTCGAGGTAGATCACCGCTCGTCGTCCTCGCGGTCGGCCAGCAGCAGGTCAAGGGGCGACACATCAGGGGGTACGTCGTACTGGGGCAGCCGGTCGAGATCACTCGTGGTGGTCGCCTTGAGCCGGATCAGGCCCTTGGCCACCAGGGACGAGTATCTGCCCAGTGTCCCTGACCCCGGGAGCAGAACGGCGATCACGTTGCCGTGCCGTGTCACTTCGATCGTCTCGCCCCGCTCCACTCGGGCGAACATGGCGCTGGGGTTGTAGGAGAACTCCCGCACGGACACGGTGCTCATGTGCCACGCCTCCCATGTGCCGACAACGCCACGATTGTACCCACAACGGGGGCCGGCGGTTTACGACCCGCCATCATCGTGCCAGCCAGGCGTCGGGCGCCGGATAGCGGTGGATCTCCAGCATCCGGGCCGCCTCGACGTCGATGTCACCGTCGAGCCAGGCGTGCGCGTGGAAGTCGTCGCTCGGCGCGGTCACCCCGATGACGATGGTCCGGCTGGTCCGATGGGCGGCGTACCAGCGTTGCCGGACCAGCGAGCGTTCCAGGCAGTTGGCGCCGGCCCGGCGCAGGGCGCGCAGCACGATGTGCGGGTTGCCGCTGGTCGGTGGCGCCGGCAGCCGGACGGCTTGGGGTCCGCCGTGCGTGAGCTGGCGGCGGACCCGCCGGTACGCACGCAGGGTCCACCATGCCAGCCGTACGCCGGTCGGCCCGTCCCGGCGCAGCAGACGGATTGACGCCATCATCAGCCGCGCACCGCGCCGGAACAGGAGGAGCGTCGTTGACAGGGGAGTGCTGGGTCGGCTCGCCACTGACCATCCCTCTCAAACCATGTCACTTCGGCAGTGAATAGAGTTTGCTGCGTATATAGTCTTCTATTGAGCTATGAGCACGAAAGGGTGCCAAAATGAATGAGACTCGCGAAAGCTACCCGTCGGTCGAGCGCGAGTACGAGCCGCCTCGGCTGCGACGCCTGGGCACCCTCGCCGAACTGACGAAGGCCGGGGAGGGTCCGATCGACGATGGCCAAGCCGGGTTCCAGGGGGCGTCGTGAGCTGACCTTCGGCACGCCTGGGCAGCGGAACGATGAGCATCAGGACCCTCGGTGCCGCCCGGTCGTTCGCCGGTCGGTCCGTCTTCTCCGGCCTCGATCTGGACGTCGCCACGGGTTCCCGCCTGCTCCTTGCCGGCGGCAACGGCTCCGGTAAGACCACGCTGCTCCGCTGCCTGGCCGGCACGCTGACCCTCACCGCCGGTCGGGCCGAGATCTGCGGGTTACCTGCCGGTTCGCTTGGCGCACGCCAGCGCGTGGGCCTGTGCCTGGCACCCGAGCAGGGACTTTATGACCGGCTCTCGGCCCGCGCCAACCTTGAGTTGGTCGCGAGCCTGCGGCTGTCCCGGACCGCCGCCACCTCTGCTGTCACCGAGGTGGAACGTGAGTTCGAGATCGACGCGTACGCCACGCTGCCGGCCCAACACTGTTCAGCCGGCATGCGAGCCCGGGTGAGCATCGCGCGGGCCCTGCTTGGCGGGCCGGCGGTGCTGCTGCTCGACGAGCCCGGCCGCTCCCTCGACGAGCGCGGTCGCACCCTGCTCTGGGCCGCGTTGGACCGTCGCCGGCTGACCTGTGTGATCGCCTCGCACCAACCGGACGACCGGTCCCGCTGCGACGAGGCACTCGACCTCCCGGTACGCCGGTGACCGCTGCCGGTCGCTTCGCCTCGACCGTCCGCCTGGCCCGCCGATCGCCCGGCGGTCGCGCGAGTCCGGTGCTCGCCCTGCTTCGTCGTGACCTCGTGGAACAGCCGATACTCAGGGTCTCGCTGCTGTTCGACTTCGCGTTCGCCACGGTCAATCTGGCTATCTTCCTGCTGATCTCGCGCCTGATCCCCGAATCCGGGGGCCCGACCCACTCGGCGGGCTACTTCGATTTCGTGGCAGTGGGCCTCGCCTTCACGATCGTCATCCAGGCGGCCACCGCGCAGCTCACCTCGCGAATCGCCCGGGAACAGCGCGGCGGCACCCTGGAGGTCCTGGCCGCCCAGCCGGTTCGCGGCTCGACACTCGCGGTGGGTCTCGCCGCGTATCCGTTCCTGTTCGCCGTTTTCCGCGCCGCCGTCTACTTCGCCGTCCTCGGCCCGTTGCTGGGGCTGGGTGTGGACCGCGCGGACTGGGCCGGGGTCGCGGTCCTGCTACTGCTGGGCGGTGCCGCGATGGCCGGCGTCGGCATCGTGCTGATGGCTTTCGCGATCGTGGTCGGGCACGGGGACCTGGCGGGTCGGGTGGTCGTGCTGGCCCTCGCCTTCCTCTCCGGCACCTATTTCCCGATCGAGACGCTCGATCCGAGGCTGGAGACGGTGACCGCCGGCCTGCCCAGCCGGGTGGCGCTCGACGGCCTCCGCGCCGCTGTCGCGGGCGACTCATGGATCGAGGCGGCCCTGATCCTGCTGGCAAGCACCGCCGTGCTCGTGCCGGCCGCGGCATGGATTTTCGGTCGGGCCGTTCGGCTGGCCGCCAAACGAGGAGTGCTGACCCGTGACTGAACCGAACGTGCCGCGACCAACCGCTCGGGAGATCGCCATCGGCATGGTGCTGGATCCGCCCGACACGATCGCGCGGCTTCCTGATCCGTCGAGCCGGGACCCGCTGACAGCCCTGGAGCGGGCCATGCTGCCGGCGCTGACCCGGCCGCCCTGTGTCGTCAGCTTCTCCGGCGGACTGGACTCGTCGCTGATCCTCGCCCTCGCCGTGCGGATGGCCCGGGCCAACGGTCTCGCCGATCCGGTGCCGGTCACGATGCGGTTCTCCGACGCGCCCGCCGCCGACGAATCCGACTGGCAGGACGCTGTCGTCCGGGCCCTCGACATCGCGGGCCGGTGGCACGTCGTCACCTTCGACGACGAGTTGGACATTGTCGGTCCGGTGGCGCAGCGGGTGCTGCACCGGTACGGCGTCCTGTATCCACACAATCTCCATGGGTCCCTGCCGGCGATCGACCTGGCCAGAGGTGGCTCGGTGTTGACCGGCATCGGCGGGGATCAGATGCTCCTCGGGCTGCCCCGGCCGGCGTCGCATGATCGCCGTTCCGGGGCACTCCGCGCGCTGGCCCGGCTGCGCCGGCTGCCGGCCGCCCTCCGCCGTCGCATGTCCGGCGGCGCCCGTCCCGGTGCGGCGGCGGCCACCTTCGAGTGGCTCCGCCCGGCGGTGGCGGATCAGGCGAGGGCGGTCTGGGCCGCCGCCCGGCAGGCCGAGCCCGATCGGTTGGACCAGCGGATTCTGTGGCATCTCGGGCGTCGGGACCTTCGCCTGTGCCTGGCCGCTCTGGGGGCCGTCGGCGCGGACTACGACGTGGTGATGAATCATCCGCTGCTCGATCCGGTTTTCCTGGCCGCGTTGATCGCGAGAGATGGATACCGCCATCGTCCTACCCGGGACGAGTTGCTGTCCCGGATCGTCGGCGACACCCTGCCCGCGGTGGTGACCGCCCCGCGCCGGAAGGCCAAGTACCACGAGGCCTACCGGCGCCGGCACACCCGCGACTTCCTCCGCTCCTGGGACGGCACCGGTATGGACCTCGAATTCGTCGATCCGGTGGCCTTGCGTCGGATCTGGTCGCGCTGGCCCGTCCCGGCCACCAGCTCAATGTTGATCCAGCATCTCTGGCTGGCCGCACATCCCGAGTCGTCGGTCCGGCGTCGGGTGCCGGCCGCCATCCCGCGACCGGTGCCGCCGACCGGATTGGAGACATCGCGATGACCACCGACCAGCACGAGATCCATCGGATCGCCGGTCCACAGGTCGCCTGGCGGGCGGCCGGTGACGAGGTGGTCATCCTCGACACGGTCAACGCGGTCTACTTCGGGCTCGACCGGTCGGCGAGCCTGCTCTGGCACCGCCTGGTGGCCGGCGCGACAGTCGCCGAACTCGTCGCCACGCTTGTCGCCAACGCTCCGGTGGACGAGGCCCGGGCCGCAGCGGACGTCCACACCTTCCTCGAAGATCTGCGGCGGAACGGGTTGCTGCGGTCGGCCTGAGACACGATCGAGCCGCTTTCCGCAGCCCTCAGGGTCGGGACGCGCGGCCGGCGGCGCGCAGTTCCCGGACCGCGCGGGGCAGTCCGATCGCGTGCCGAGCCAGCCGGACGGCGTACGCCATCAGCAGCCCGGCGGGGCCGTGCCGGGCCAGCGGGCTGAAGTAGCGCATCGCTGCGCGCGACGGCAGCAGCCGCAGCCGCAGGTGCCGCAGCCGCGCGCGGGCGCTGGGCAACTCGGTCAGTCGGGCCAGGGACAGCGCCGTCGCCGAGGACCGTTGCGCGGCGAGCCACCGGGTCGCGGCGTAGACCTCGGGCAGGCCGCCCAGTTCGGCGGCGAGCAGCCGGCCTCGTTCGGTGGTACGCAGGCCGAGCACGAACGCTTCCTGGGCGCCGCATCGGTGTGCGGCGACGGCGACGGTCCGCCAATCGTCCACGGCTGGCCAACCGTCGGCAGTGCGCAGGTCCAGAGCGAGGCGCAGGTCCATTCGCGGGTGATCAGCCTTACCGGGATCGGCCGCGTGCAGGGCGACCAGCAGCAGCGCGTGGGTCCGGTCCGGCACGAGCACGGTCCGGCCGACCAGTGGCATCTCCTCGGCGGTCGACCGGACCTCCCGCCAGAACCGTTCCGCGTCGTCGACCCCGGCGAAGCCCCGGTGCAGGTCGACCACCAGCGGCACCGGTCCGGGTGCCAGCCAGGCCCGCTCGTGGAACAGTTGGTCGTCCGGCCGGGCCCCGGCGAGGACCGGCCGGTAGTTGGCGCCGGTCAGGATCCGCTGGGCGGTGTCGAACTTGGCGGGAGCCACCAGCAGGTCGACGTCGATGTAGTGCCGTTGGGTGCCCAGCCGGCGGGCCAGACCGGCGCCCTTGAGCAGGATCGCGTCCACGCCGCGCGCGTGCAGCAGCGCGCAGGTGTCGGCGGCGAGCGTGTCCAACGCGAGACAGCGCGCCACGACCGCGATCCCGTCGGCTCGGCCCGCGCCACTCAGGCGGGCTCGGCCCGCGCCACTCACGCCGGCACCCCGGCGGCGCCGGAGATCGCGGTGTCGACGAGCCGCCGGGAGTGCGGCAACGCGGTCCAGTCGCGGGGCCTGGTGAGGTCCCATCCCGGGCGGGTGGCCAACGCGAGCAGCGCCGCCGGGTCCGACGGGTGGTCCGGCCAGAATCGCAGCGCCGCGAGCCGGGGCAGCAGGTCGACCGCACCGATCGGACACAGCTCCGGTGCCGCGCCCCAGTGGAGGAAGAACCAGCCGCCGACGGGCAGCCGGTCGGGGACCGGCGGCAGCGGGATCCGCAGCCGGGTCCGGTGCCGGACCAGGGTGCCGTCGCGAGGCAGACCGGGCACCGGTTCCCGCAGGTCCAGGCAGCGCGGCCCGGCGTAGCCGACCTCGCCGTCGGAGACCAGGATGTCGTCGGCGACGATCGGCACGCTGTCCGCCGCGAGCGCCGCGAGCAGGCTGCTCTTTCCGGCGGTACGCGGGCCGAGCACCGGCCACACCAGGCCGGCGGCGACGAACGCCCCGGCATGGAAGACCTCCCGACCGGCCCACCGGTTGACCACCGTGGCGACCGAGGCGAGGTACGGGTGGGGCAGCAGGTCCGGCGGCGCCGGCGGCCCGTGGAAGGTCGCCGTGCCGGCCCGCCGGTCGAGGGTCACCCGCCGGCCGTCGGCGAGCACCCGGACACACCGGTCTCGGTCACCACGATCGCCGGCGCCGCCCTCGGCGGGCTCATCCGGTGGGGCGGCGGACCAGCGGATCCGGACGACCGGGCGATCGTCAGGCGGTCCGTCGGCGACCGGCAACTCGGGGATCCGGTCCAGGCCGCGTACCCGCAGGCCGTAGACGTTCCGGCCGGCTGGTCGTTCGGTCATCGGTGAACTGCTCCCGTCGTGGTGGCGACCCCGGTCCCTAGACACAACGTGCTACCGCCGGGACGGTGGCGCGACCGACCCGGGCGGTGCGATCGCGCCTCGCGGGCGGCACCAGCGGTGCCGCCCGCGAGGGCCGGTGGGCGAGGGTCAGCGCAGCGTGCCGCTGTCCCCGTTGAGCGACGTCGCCTTACCGGACCGGCCCGGTGTGCCGACCTTCGCCGGCGCACCGGCCTTGGCGATTGTCGGTCCCGGATCGTTGACCAGGCCGAGGGTCTCGGTGTCCCAGTAGATCCAGAACCGGCCCGGCGTGTCGATCGCGAAGGTCAGCGCGACCGCTATCGACGCCCCGGGTCGCAGGCCACCGATCGGCAGCGGCAACTCGAGCCGGGTGAACAGCCCCCCACCCGGCGGGTACGTGGCCGGGGGCTGCATCACCAGGTTGTGCACCGTGAAGGTCCGACCGTCGCTGATCGTGATCGTCTGTACCGGGGTCACCGGGTTGATCAGCCGCAGGTTGCCCTGCGTCGGTGGCAGCGGCTCAAGGGGCGGCGGGGCGCCGTTGACCTGGCTCAGCGCCTGGATCCGGAGCTGCACGAAGGTCGCCGGGAGGGTCGAGCGGTTGGTGAGCAGACGCCGGATCACCAGCCGCTGCGGCTGCCCGCCACCGGCCGGGATGACCTCCCGGTTGGGCGCCACGTTGATCGGGACGTTGGGGTCGAGGCGGGTGCTCTGCACCAGGTCGTTGGTGATGACCGGGGCCTCCTGCCAGCGCGGCGACGGGGCACCCAGGGCCGACGGCACCCCGTTGATCGGGCCGTAGGTGGTGGCCGCCAGCCGGAAGTCGACCGCGTTGTTCCGGGTGTCCTGCGGAAGGCCCAGTTCCCACTGCCGACCCCAGACGAACTGGACGAACGGCGGGCTGGTGAACGCCGGCAACGGGGTGCCGGTGTAGTAGCCGGGCACCGACCCCGCCGCGTCGACGATGGTCCCCGCGGTGTCGGGCGTCCGGATCCGGAGCCCGCCGCCGGTGCCGAGCGACGGCACCTCGACGTCCGGCTCCGCCTCACCGGCCAGCGAGAAGTTCGGCGCGGCGACCAGGAAGACCCGGCGCGGCGCCAGCGGGACGGTGGTGGCCCCGATGGTCCGGACCACGCCCCCGGGTGCCTCGATCTGGACCCCGTTCAGCGGCATTTCGATTGCGGTGTTGTTGTAGATGCCGACGTACTGGTCCAGCGGCCCGTCGATCCCGGACTGCCGGAACTGCCCGATCAGCAGCTGACCCGGCAGCGCTCGCACGTCCACCGTCACCGGGCCGGAGAACGTGACCGCGTTGGTGTTTGTGGCGATGTACTGCACCTGGAAGGTGTTGAGGCCGAAGTTCGGCATCCGCACGGCGAACGAGGCACGGTTACGCTCGACCGGGAAGTTGCCAAGCAGGCGGGTGACACCGAACGGGCCGGTGCCGAACAGGTTGACCGAGCCCTCGGCGATACCGGGTCCGATGAGCACGGTGAACGACTCCTCACCGGCGAACACGTTCGTCGGGGTGGCCGCGATCAGGGTGACGACGCTTGCCGCCTGGATGCGGATCTGGATCCCCTGGACGTCGGTCTGCCCGTTGGCGTCCGTCACCTGGATGTCGGCGCCCCAGACGCCGACCGCGCCGGCGGTCGGGATGCCGGAGATGATTCCGGTGGTCGGGGCGAGGGACACCCCGGGGGGCAGGGTGCCGCCGACGAGCGACCAGGTGAACGGGGCGGTCCCGCCGAGCACGGTGAGCGGCTGCGAGTAGGCCGCGTCCACCTCACCGAGCGCCAGGACCGGGATGACGATGTCCGGCCTCTTGTTGATCACGATGGTCGCCAGCAGCGTGCCGATCCGGCCGAAGCTGTCGGTGGCGCGGAAGATCACCGGATAGTCGCCGGCCGACCCCACGGCCGGGATGCCGCTCACCGCCCCGGTGACCGGGTCGAGGGTGATTCCCGGCGGCAACCCGCCGGGGCTGCCCGGGTCGATCGACCAGGTGAACGGCGGGGCGCCGTTCTCGCCCACGACGTTGGCCAGGTATGCGGCGCCCTCGTTGCCCGGGTTGCCGACAAACGTCACGCTCGGCGAGAGTCCGGTGGTGACCGCGAAGGAGGGCACCGACTCCGGCCCGGTGCCGGCCGCCGTGCGGGCCCTTACGGTGAACGTGTAGGTGGTCGCCGGGGTGAGGCCGGTGATCTGGCCCGAGGTGACCGCCGGCAGTGACTGCGGCGGCTCCGCGATGCCCCCGATGTACGGGGTGATCAGGTAGTTGATGACGGGGAATCCCCCGGTGTCGGCCGGTGGCCGCCAGCTCAACCGGGCCGCGGTGATGTCTGTGGCGAGTGCGATGATCTCCGGCGCGCTGGGCAGGGCGAGCAGCCGGGCCGCCGACGACGGCCTGCTTGCCGGGCCGGTGCCGACGCCGTTGGTGGCCGCCACGGTGAACGTCCACGCCCCGCTGGCCGGCGAAATCTTGATCGTCTGCGTGGTGGTCGACGCGTCGAAGTTCGCCGGCTTGGCGACCTTCTTTCCGTTACGGTACGGCTGCACGACGTACCCGGTGATCCGGCTGCCGTTCTCGGCAGGCTTCTTCCAGGAGACAACGGCGGTGCCGCCGCGCTTGCCGGCGATCGGCCGGGCCGGCGCGGCCGGCTTCTTCGCGGCCTTCACCACCTGCCTGCCCGCCTCAGCGGCGGTGGCCGAGCCGGTCGGGGCGGCCTTCGTCTTGACCGGGGCGGCGGCGGACGGCTTCGCCGGGGAGTCCCCGGGTGGCCGGGCTGATGCTGGATTGGCTACCAGGCTCGACGCGATCAGCGCGATGGCGAGCGCTGATCCGGCCAGCGCCCGGAAACGACGCGACGTTGACATACGACTCCTACCTCTTGTCGCGGAACCGCGCGTTTTCCTTCCGGTTGTGGCCGCAATTACCCGCTCGTTGTCGCTGGTCAAGGCGCCGCAGCCAGACACACGAAAGTTCCGCCGCTCCCAAATGGCGAATTTATGTCGCATTTAAAACTATTAATCTGCTTCTAAGCTCTATAGCACGCAGCCGCCCTTATCAGGCAAGCGTTTCCGCTGCTGACACGCCGTGACGGTAGGCTTGTCGCGTTCGCCTCCGGCGAACATGCGCGACGGACAGCCACGTCACCGCCCCCTGGGGCACCGACGTCATCGCCCCGTCGACTCGATGCCGGAACGCGACCGACCCGATGGCGCCACGTCGCGCCCCGGTGCGGCGCGTTCACCGCCGAGCCGACGGGTGCCCGCCGTGAACCTGACCCCCCTGCGCCACCGCGACGTCGGCCTGCTCTGGTGGGCCGGCCTGATCTCGATGACCGGCGACTGGACGCTGCGCGTCGCGCTGCCACTCGCCGTCCTCCGGCTCACCGGCTCCCCGGCGGCCGTCTCGGCGGTGGTCCTCGCCGGCCTGGCCGCCACGCTGATCATCGGCCCGGTCGCCGGCGGGTACGTCGACCGGTGGGACCGCCGCCGGGTGCTCGTCGCGGTCTACGCCCTCCAGGTCGGGGCGCTGCTGCCGCTGCTCGCCGTCACCTCCGCCGGCCGGGTGTGGATCGTCGTGGCGGTCGCGTTCGTCGAGACCACCCTCGCGCAGTTCTCCGGGCCGGCCGAGAACGCGCTGCTGCCCCGTCTGGTCCCGGTCGACCAGCTCGCCGCCGCGAACGCCCTCAACAGCGCCAACAACTGGCTCGCCCGACTGGCCGGGCCGGCGCTCGGCGGGCTGGTCGCGGCCAGCGCCGGGCTCACCGGCGCGGTGCTGCTGGACGCCGCCTCGTACGCGCTGGCCGCCGTGCTGTGCGCGGCCATCCGGGGCCGACACCGGGCCGTGGTCGTGCGGCCGGCGGGCTCGCCGGGCCGCGAGCTGGCCGCCGGGGTACGTGCCGTCTGCCGGGACCGGATCGCCCGCGCCGTGCTCGTCTTCGGCACCCTCATCGGGATCGGCGAGGGGATGATGCTCACCCTGTTCGCGGTGTACGTCACCGACGCCCTGCGGGCCGGGGCCCGGGAGCTGGGTTGGCTGCTCGCCGCGCAGGCGGTCGGCGGCATCGTCGGCGCGCTGGTCGCCACCCGGGTCCGTGGGGCCGGCCGGCTGCGGCCGGTGACGCTGGCCACGTGGTGCTTCGTCCTGTTCGGGCTCGGCGACCTGGTGATCTTCAACTATCCCCGGTGGGACGCGGCGGTGTGGCCCGTCGTCGTGCTGTTCTTCCTGATCGGGATACCCGGTGCGATCGGCTATCCGGTGCTGGTCACGCTGTTCCAGCTCCGCATCCCCGACGCGCTGCGCGGACGCGGCTTCGCCGCGTTGTCGGTGAGCCAGGCGGCGGCCGGGATGCTCGGCGCTGCTCTCGCCGGGGCGCTGGGCGACCGGGTACCCGTCATGGACCTGCTCACCGCGCAGGGCGCGGGATACCTGCTGGCCGGCGTACTGCTGCGGATGCTCGCCGGCCGCGGCCCGGACACCCTCGCGGACGAGGCCCCTCGGACGCTGGCGGACGAGTCGCCCCGGGCGCCGGCGGACGAGTCGCCCCGGGCGCTGGCGGACGACCCTGAACGCGGCCGGGTCCGTCGGGACACCGCCAGCGCAAGGCTCACCTAGACTCCGCCCGATGATCGTGCGAAGGGCCAGCGCGGCAGACGCGGCGGCGCTCGCGGAACTACGCGGCGTCGACGGGGACAAGCTCAGCGCGTACGCCGACTGGGTGGTCGCCCACGCGGAGACGCACCTGCCGTTCGTCGCGGAGCTGGACGAGCAGGTGGTCGGCGCCGCCTGGCTCCTCGTCGCGCCACGGGTGCCAAGCAACGAATCGCTGGACCGGTGGTACGGCGACATCCAGTCGGTCGAGGTCCGCGCGGAGTACCGCAACCGAGGCATCGGCAGTGCCCTGATCGCCGCGATCCTGGCCGAGGCCCGTGCCCGGAGGCTGCTGCACGTGACCGTCCACTCCGGTCACCGCGCGGTCGACTTCTATCTGCGCAACGGCTTCAACCACCACCGCCGGATCCTGCTCTGGAAGCCAACCGACTCCCGATCAGACCCGCCGAGCGGCACGGGATAGCCTGCCGGCCATGTCCCCCCGACTGGAAAAGGTCACCCCGGCCAACGTGGCGGCCGCCCTCGACATCGAGGTGCGCCCCGACCAGCGGCGTCTGGTGGCGCCGGTCGCCACGTCGCTCGCCGAGGCGTACGCGCACGGCGAGACCGCCTGGCCGCGCCTGATCTACGACGGTGACCGGCTGGTCGGCTTCCTGATGGCCTTCCTCGACATCCAGTGGGAGGAGACCCGGCCGGACGACATCCGGTCCGGGCTGTGGCGGCTCAACATCGCCGCCGACCAGCAGGGCCGCGGCTACGGACGGTTCGCCGTGCGGTCGGTCGCCGACGAGGTACGCCGCCGCGGCCGGGACCGGATGTACGTCACCTGGCATCCCGGCGACGACGGCCCCGAGCGGTTCTATCAGAAGCTCGGCTTCCGCATCACCGGCGAGCACGCCGACGGCGAGACGGTAGGCGAACTGCTCCTCTAACGGCTTGCCCGTACCCCACCCCTTCGCGCCGATCTTGCACTTGGGGTTGCCTTTATGTGGCTTTATTTCGCTATGCACCAACCCGAATTGCAAGATCGACGAGAAGGAGGGGTCACAACTTCGCTATCGACCGGCGCAGGGGGAAGCGTACGTCTCCTGGCTCTGGGTTGCGCTGACCCTGCGGCGTCACGCGGCGGCGCCGGGTCGGCAGCCCGAGCGTCGGGTGGGCGACGGCCCAGGCGGCCCCCCGGCACACCAGTTCCTTGTAGCCGGCGGCGAACCGGCCGGCCAGGAAGGCGGACACCGCCCGGTCGTCGGCCGTGACGAACTGGATCAGCCCTTCCCGGCGGCCCAACGAGACGCACTGGTTGTAGTAGCGGATCGGCACCGTCGGCGGCTTCCGGCCGGTCAGCCGCGCGGCGACCGCGTCGGCGGCCTGCCACGCGGCCGGGCCTCCCGAGGCACACGACATCCGCAGCGGTTTCCCGCCGGGGCCGATGGCCAGGGCGGCGTCACCCACGGCGTACACGTCGGGGTGCGACACCGACCGCATGGTGGAGTCGACAACGATCTGGCCGCCGTCGGTGACCTCAAGAGCGGACGCCGCGGCGATCGGGTGGACCGCGAAGCCGGTGGTCCAGACCGTGACGGCGGCGGGGATGGTGTCGCCGGTGGCGGTGCTCACGTGGTCGGCCGCCACCTCGGTCACCTCGGCGTGCTCGCGCGCGGTGATGCCGAGCCGGTCGAATACCGTCCGGACGTGCGCGCGGCCACCGGGAGAGAGCCAGTCGCCGAGGCCGCCCCGGGCGGTCAGGGTGACGTCGAGATCCGGTCTTGTCTCGGCGATCTCGGTCGCCGCCTCCAGTCCGGTGAGGCCACCGCCGACCACGACCACGGCCTGCCCGGCGTCGAGGCGGGCCAGGCGCTCGCGCAGCCGCAGCGCCCCGGGCCGGCTGGCGATCTCGTACGCGTGCTCGCTCGTCCCGGGGACGCCCCGGCTGTTCCAGCCGCTGCCGAGCGCGTAGACGAGCGTGTCGTAGTCGTGTTCGTCGTCGACGCCGTTCCCGTCCGTCACGGACACCGTCCGGCGGTCCACGTCGACGCCGGTGACCCGCGCTATCCGCAGGTCGACGCCGGTGCCGGCGAACATCTCGGCCAGCGGTCGGGTCTTGAGCCGCTGACCGGTCGCCAGTTGGTGCAGCCGGACCCGCTCCACGAAGTCGGGTTCGGCGTTGACGAGGGTGATGGCGACGTCCTCCCGGCGGATCCGCCTGGCGATGCGGCCGGCGGCGATTGCTCCGGCGTAACCGGCTCCGATGACGATGACGCGATGCGGCATGGTTCCGCTCCTGTCTCTGCTGCCCCGTTCCTGAGTCGGGGGTGCTGCCACCTGACCCGGGCGGGCCGCTGGTTGCTGACAGGTCCGCGATGTGACCTACCGCACACAGCCGAACGCGCGTCAGTCTGGTGCTCGCGGTCGGTCCGGTGCTCGCGGTCGACCCGCCGTGCCCGGCCAACCGGTGCATATGGCCGATCAGAAGGCGGTGAACAGGGGTTTCCCGTGGTCGACGGTCGCCCAGTGGGCCGTCGCCCGGCGGAGCTTGTCCGGGTTGACCTGGTTGCGGACGGCGGCGATGCCGTCGACGGTTACCTCCAGGCACATGACGGCGATGACCCGACCGTCCACCACGGCCACGATCGCGGGCTCGTCGTTGGCGGTCCAGAGGTACACGTCCGGGGCGCCCCCGACCAGGTCGCGTTTGGCCTGGCCGGGCCTGAACAGGCCCCACAGGAACTTCGCCACCGCGACCGCTCCCTCGAACGCCTTGGCGCGGGCCGGGACCTTACCGCCGCCGTCCCCGATCGCGATCGCGTCGGCGGTGAGCAGGCGTACGAGCGGTTCGGTCTGGCCGGTGGAGGCGGCCGCCAGGAACTCCTCGACGACCCGCCGGGCGGCGGCCGAGTCCACCTGGGCACGGGCTCGGCCGACCGCGACGTGCTGGCGGGCACGATGGAAGAGCTGCTGGCTGGCAGCCTCGGTGATGTCGAGAATGTCGGCGATCTCCCGGTGCGGGTAGTCGAAGGCAGCCCGCAGCACGTACACCGCCCGCTCGTTCGGGGACAGCCGCTCCATCAGGGTGAGGATCGCGTACGAGACCGATTCCCGCTGCTCGGCGGTGTCCGCCGGGCCGAGCATCGGATCCCCGGCGAGCAGCGGCTCGGGCAGCCACTGGCCCACGTACGTCTCGCGGCGGGCCCGGGCGGAACCGAGCTGGTTGCGGCACACGTTTGTGAGGACCCGGGTGAGCCATGCCTCCGGCACCTCGATGGCGGGCACGTCGGCGGCCTGCCAGCGCAGGAAGGTCTCCTGCACCGCGTCCTCGGCCTCCGCCGCGGAGCCGAGCAACCGGTAGGCGATGGCCGCCAGCCGCGGCCGGGCCGCCTCGAACCGATCGACATCCCCAGCCGTCAACCCCACCCGTCAACCCTAACCACCCCCCACCCCTCTCGTCGATCTTGCACTTTGGGCTGCCTTTATGTGGTTTCTATCCTTTATGCGCCAGCCCGAATCGCAAGATCGCCGCGAGGTAGGGGGTCAGCCGCCGAGGCCGAAGCGTTCCGAGTGGACCTGGGCGCGCGGCACCCGCAGCGCCCGAAGACCGCGCAGGACCGTGTTCGTCATGGCGGGCGGACCACACACGTACACGTCCCGGTCCGCGATGTCCGGCACCAACGCGTGCAGGCTGCCCGGCTCGAACGGGGCGTTCGGCGGCGAGCCGGCGCCGGTGCGTCCGGTCAGCAGGTGCAACCGGGCTCCCCGGTCCTGGACCAGTTGTTGGATCTCGTCCAGCAGCACCGCGTTTGCTGGGGTGGCCACCCGGTAGAGCACCACGGTTGACTGAGTGGACTCCTCCAGCAGAGCCCGGATCGGGGTGATGCCGACACCGCCGGCGATCAGCACGGTGTCCCGCCGGGCCCGGGTGAGGTTGGTGAACGCGCCGTACGGGCCCTCGACGAACACCCGGCTGCCGACCGGCAGCCGGCGCAGCCCGGCGCTGGTCCTACCGACCGCCTTGGCGGTGAGCCGCAGCGACCGGCCGTCCGGCGCCGCCGACAGCGAGAACGGGTTCGCCTGGAACCAGCCGTTGTGCCCGGGAAACCGCCAGATGAAGAACTGCCCGGCCCGGGCCGGCAGCCGGTCGAGGTGCCGGCCGGTGACATAGACGGAGACCGTGTTGGGCGACTCGGGCACCACGGCGGCCACCCGGAACCGGTGGTAGACGTTGCGCCACACCGGCAGCCCGACCCGACCGACGACCAGGGCCGTGATCACCAGCGTCCACGCGGTCCACCAGTACGCGGTGGCGAAGCTGGACGCCTTGAAGGTGGTGGTCTCCTTGTACTGGTGCAGCAGACCGAGCACCAGCACCACGTACACCGCGAGGTGCAGCGCGTGCCACACCTCGTACGGCAGGCGGCGGCGGGCGTACCGGATCGAGACGGCCGCGACCGCGACGATGATGGCGGCGGCGCAGATGCCCAGCAGCGACGCCGGCACGCCGGCCAGCGCGAAGAAGGTGCCGATGATCGGATCGTCGCCCAGGGTGGCGTAGCCGACCACGACGAAGCTGGCGTGCAGCAACACCGTCCACAGCAGACCGAAGCCGACCCAGCGGTGCCACGCGGTGAGCCGGTCCATCCCGATCCGTCGGTCCAGCCAGGGCAGCCGGGCCACCAGGACGAACTGGAGCATCATCAGCAGGGCGACGTGCAGGCCGAAGAACTTGGCGACCGTGAGGATGGAGTTCTTTCCCGGCCCGGCGGCCACGAACAACGTCCACACGATGAGCACGTTGACCGCCACCACGGCCCAGAACACCACCCGGGCCAGCATGCCCTGCGGCAGCACCGTCCGGCGCAGGGCGTGACTCGTCACCGCCATGGGAACCCCTCCTGTCCGCGACCCGGCGCCGCCACCACCGCTCGCCGTACCGGAGCGGTCAGTGAGATATATGTCTGAGAGGCGGAAAAGGTTCAACGTTCCACATGATCATCTTAGCCACGAGGCGGCGACGTCCCGGCCACGGCCAGCATCGCTGGCGGTGCCGGATCCTGCCGACAGGGTTGCCCGGCTCTGAACGATCGGTCATCATCCTGGGGTTTCGTCCCCGAAATTTCGTTCCCGAAGGTTCGTCGTCAACAGTGCGGTCGCCGAGGCTCGTCGCCAACGGCGCGGTCGCCGAGGGTTCGCCGCCGAGGGTTCGCCGAGTAGGAAGCAGGGAGAGCATGGCTGAGGTGTTGCTGTTCCATCACGCGCAGGGCCAGACCTCCGGGTTCCTCGCCTTCGCCGACGAACTCCGCCGGGCCGGGCACACCGTGCACGCCCCCGACCTCTACGCGGGCCGGGTCCTCCCCACGCTGGAGGAGGGTCTCGCGTACGCCGGGCAGGTTGGCTTCGACGAGATCCGCGAACGCGGCGTCCGGGCCGCCGACGGCCTGCCCGATGCCCTCATCTACGCCGGGTTCTCGCTCGGTGTGATGCCGGCACAGCAGCTCGCGCAGACCCGACCCGGGGCCCGCGGTGCGCTGCTCTTCCACTCCTGCGTCCCGACCGGCGAGTTCGGTTCCGGCTGGCCGGCCGGCGTACCGGTCCAGATCCACGCCATGGACGCCGACCCGTTCTTCGTGGACGAGGGCGATATCGAGGCCGCCCGCGCGCTGGTCGGCGCGGTTGCCGGCTCCGGCACGACCTCGGGCCCCGGCACGGCTGCCGGCCCCGGCACGGCCTCGGGCTCGGCCGCGGAACTGTTCCTCTATCCCGGCAAGCAGCACCTGTTCGCCGACGCCAGCCTCCAGTCGTACGAGCCGGAGGCCGCGGCCCTGCTCCGCCAGCGGGTGCTCGACTTCCTCAACACGCACTGACGAACTCCGGCGCTGCTCAGCTCGGGACCAGGGCCAGACCAACGACGCCGACCGCGTAGAGCACCAGCACGGTGATCGAGTCCGGGCCCATCCGCAGCCACTGCCGGCGCGGCCGGAACACCAGCCCGACGAGGTAGACGAGGGTGAGCAGGCCACCGAGGGCGGTGAGATAGATGTCGGTGTGGTGGGCCTTCGGCAGCACCGACTGCCCGGACAGCACGGTGGCCAGCAGGAAGAGCACCGGCAGGAAGGCGTTGCCGCCGACGATGTCGCTGAACGCGAGCTGGTAGTCCCCCAGCCGGGTCGCGGCGAGCCCGGTGGTGACCTCCGGTAGCGCGGTCACCGCGGCGAGCACCGTCGCTCCGAAGACCACGCCGGACAGGCCGAGCCGGCCGAACAACACCTCGCCGGAGAGAGTGGCGAACACGCCTGCGGTCAGCGTCGCCGCCGCCCCGAGGGCGAAAACCACAGACGCCCGGCCGATCCCGGTCGTGCGCAGGCGGGCCCGCTTCGCGCGTACCGGCTGTGCCTCTTTGACCTTGCCGCCAGCGGTCGCGGCGTCACCGCCGGCGGTGGCGTCACCAGCGGCGGTGGTCTTTCCGGCGGTGGTAGTGGCGGTGTCGGCCGTGTCGGTTTCTCCGGCGGCCGTGTCGGTCTCTCCGGCAGTGGTGTCGGTCTCTCCCGCGGCCGTGGGCCAGGGCAGGCCGCGCCGGGCCCGCCGCACCAGCAACAGCCCAACGATCCAGAGCAGCGCGATCAGCACCACCCCTGGGGTGAGCCGGGCAACGATCACCGACTCGGGCAACTGCGTGGACATCACGACCACCAGCAGCATCGCCACCACCAGGGCGCACTCGATCACCAGGGTGAGGGAGGCGGCCAGGTAGGTCAGCGGCAGGCGGCGCCGCACACCGACCGCGTCCAGCAGGGCCAGCACCGCGGTCTGGATGGCGATGCCGCCGAGGATGTTGCCCACCGCGATGTCGACCCGGTGCGTCAGTGCGGCACTCGTGGTGATCGCGATTTCCGGCAGGTTGGTGGCGATGGCCAGCAGGATGGCGCCGCCGAGCGCCTCCCCGAGCCGCAGCCGCCGGGACAGCACGTCTGTGCTGTCCGACAGGACGGTGCCGGTACCCCAGATCACCGCGGCGGAGGCCAGGAAGATCACAAGCAGCAGCGGCGAGGACAGCCCGCTCACGGAAACCCGCCGGTCCGAGGCCCGCCGCCGCACATGTGGCCCATGCCGGGGACAGTACGGCGGCACCGGTCGCCGGGCGGCAGGTTCCCGAAGTTGGCCGCCGAACACCCTCTTATGTGCGACGCGGCCGGGGAACCAGGGCAGCAGGCCGCCGGTCACCGCTGGCCCGGCGGGCGTTAACCAAGACCCGGGCTAGCTGGTCGGGTACCCATGGCGTGCGGTGGCTGGTCGACCCGTGCGCCCTGGCCCCCGGTCATCTCGGGAGCGCCTCAGTCCTCATCAGCGGCATCGAGCGGCTTGCGCCACACCGACACGTGGCTTTCACTCTCCGAAGTGAACGGCTCCCCGGTCCAGTCCGCCACCCGCTGCTCCAGCGTCAGCCCGGCAAGCCGGGCCATCAGGTCACACTCGGCCGGCCAGATGTAACGGAAGTTGCTGCGGCCATAGCGGGCAGTGCCGTCGTCCAATCGGTGATAGTGGTGGGAGGTTCCCTGCTGGGTGACCATGTCGAAGATGTCGAAGCCGACGTGCTGGTCGGTCACGGCGAACGGCACCGCCGCCTGGCCCGGCGGGAACCGTCGGATCCCCGGCACCCCGAGTTCGATGACGAACCGGCCCCCGGGTGACAGGTGCCGGGCCGCGTTGCGGAAACATTGCACCTGCTCTTCCTGGGTACGCAGGTTGCCGATGCTGTTCCACACGACGTACACGAGGGAGAACCGGCCGGGCATTCTCGTCGTGGCCATGTCGCCGACGACGACCGGCAACTCCTCCGTTGACGCCTTGCGTCGCAACTGGTCCACCATCGGCTGCGACAACTCGATTCCGGACACGGCGACGCCTCGGGCGGCGAGCGGTACCGCCACCCGTCCGGTCCCGACGGCGAACTCCAACGCCGGACCGCCCTCGGCCAGGGCAGCGAGGAACGCCACCGTCGGGTCGAGCACGTCCGGCGCGAACTTCTCAGCCGCGCGTTCATCGTAATGCTCTGCGGTGTCCGCGTCCCACAGGTCGCTGCTCGTCATTCCCTGGAGCCTGCTCGACTCTCGCCGCGCGCACCAACGAATTAGCGGCGTCGACCGTGGTCGTCGTAATGTGCGGTCCCTCAACATCGTCGATGGTAGGTGTTGCGTTGGGGTCGTTGCTCTGGGTCGATCCAGGGTGGGGGGATGAAGGTGGGGTGACCGCCGGGGATGGCGTCGATGTGCCAGCCGTCGTGGTGCACGGCTTGGTGGTGGTGGCCGCAGAGCAGGACTCCGTTGTCGAGGTCGGTGTGGCCGCCGTCGGCCCAGTGGACGATGTGGTGGGCCTGCGTCCAGCGTGGTGGTCGGTCGCAGCCGGGGAAGGCGCATCCGCCGTCGCGTAAGGCCAGGGCGCGGCGGATGGCGCCGGTGAACAGGCGTCGTTGTCGGCCAAGGTCGAGGGGCTGGCCATCGCCGTTGAGGACGGCGGGCATGACGCCGGCGTCGCAGGCGAGTCGGCGGACGGTGGCGACGGAGATGGTGTCGCCGATGTCCAACTGGCCGGGGCCGAGGTTGCCGGGGCTGCCGGCGTCGTCGGGGCTGCCGGGGCTGCCGGCGTCGGGGCTGCCGGGGCTGCCGGAGTGCCCTGTTGTGCGGGTGCCGGGGCCGAGTCGGCTGGTGAGGGCTTCCCAGGTCGTGGTGACCACCAGTTGGGTGGGTTCCCCGCCGTGCTCGGGTAGGTCTCCGGTGCGCAGGGTCAGTCGGCAGATGTCGGTGAGGGCGTCGTGGCGGCGTTGGCCGGGGTTACGCACATCGTCAGGGCCCGCGGGCTTGGTGAGTGGGTCCATGGCGGTACGCAGCAGGACGGACGTTTCCACGTCCAGGAGGCCGGATAGTCGGAGTCGGCCGTCGCCGACGGAGGACAGGTGCAGGTAGCGATCACGGCGGTGGCGTTTCTCCGCCGCCTCCAGGGCTCGTCGGTGGGCGTCCTCGGCCAGGTGTGGAGCGACGTGGTCGAGGATCCGGTGGGCGAGGCGCCGCAGATCGTCGGGGTCGAACTGGTGGGCCCAGTCCAGCAGGATCCCGACGGCCTTGTCGGCCGCCTCGGCACCGGCCTCGCGTCGTACCAGGTCGACGGTGTCGATGATGACCCGGGCCTGTTCGATGCTTACCGTGCCGGTGGTGACCGCGTGTCGGATCGGGTCGGGGGCGGTGTCCCACCGCGCGGCGTCGGCCACCGCGTGCCGGGCCATCCGGCCGGTCATCCGGTGCCGGTGCCGCAACCACGCCGTAGTCGACGTGGCCCCCTCGCGGCGGGACAGGTCCCGGCCGTCGACCTCGGTCACCAAGGCGGACACCACCGCCGCCATCCGGCGGTGGGCGAGCACAGCGGCGTCCAAGGCGGCCAGCAGGTCGGTGTCGTTCAGCGTCCACGCGGTCGTGGCGAGGCAGTCTGTGACCGCCTCGCCCACTCGTGTCAACGCCTCCCGCATGCCACCGACCTTCGCACGCGTGTACGACACAACCACACTCAGTGAAGATCGCACCAACGCCATGAGCGTCAACGGAAAAGGCAGACAAAAGCCTGAGTCAGGGTGAGCGCTTGGGACGGTCGGCCGAGAATCGGTCGGGGAGCGGCGCCGGCCGGCGGGGGATGGGGCCAGACCATCGGTTCGTGGGGGCATGCGAGAGTTCGTGGGCCTCCTAAAGGTGGCCCCGGGGAAGGTGGTAGCGGTGGAACGAGCGATGCGATGACCAGCCGGGCCGGTGAAGCGTTCAGTGCCGCCAGAGCCGTGTCCGACGTCGAGGCGCTCCTCGCCGTCGACCTGCCCACCGGCGGCGTGGCGGTCAGCGAGGGAGACCCGGACACCGGAGAGTGGACCGCCACCACCGGCGATGGCTTCCGGATCAGGCCGATCTGGGAGAGCGACGCGCTCACCGGGTTGTACGGGACGGACTGGACCGACGCGGAGGAGGCCGCCGAGGAGAAGCTGGCTCTCGTCGTCCGCGAACTGGACCGCCAGTGGGGTCCCCACCGGCCGGTTTCCATGCGAGTGCCGCTCTTCCGCGACCAGGCCGGTGAACCGATGCCGGCACTGTTCCGGTCACTGTGTGACGGGGACTGCTACGGCGACCTGGCCGTGTGGGGGCCGGTATCCGCCGCGACCACCGATGGGCGGTGGATCGCGGTCTCGGTCAACCAGTGCGACGGTGACGCCCCGATGATCATGGTGGCGGTCGTCAGCGACAGCCCGATCATCGAGATCACTGACTGATCCGGAGGTTGCGAAAATGTATGGAAATCGGCTGATGCTCCGGCAACAAACGCCCTGGTGACCTGGTATCCGGGCAGCCGGCATCCCCGCTCGGTGTCCAGAAGGGATACCAGTGGAGCAGCAGTCGACCCGATCACCGAGTCCCCGGCGCCGGACCACCACGCTGACCGTCACCACCGCCGCCGTCACCGCGGTCGTCCTGTTCGCGTCCAGCGCGTGCGCCGACCAGTTCAAGTCCCGGTGGCACGGGGCTCCAGCCGGCGACGGCGGATCTGCGGCGCAAGGTAGCGGCACCGGACGCACGGCCGCCGACGGGTATGTCCCGGACGGTCAGCCCCTTTCCCCGTACGACATCGAACCGCCGGCCATCGCGAACCTCGACCCCGAGTTGCGGGCGGCGATCCAGCGCGCGGCCACCGACGCCCGTGCCGACGGGGTGACCATAATGATCAACAGTGGCTGGCGGAGCGCGCGCTACCAGCAGATGTTGCTTGACGAGGCGATCGCGACCTACGGCAGCGAGGCGGAGGCCCGCACCTGGGTCAGCACGCCCGACCGGTCGAAACACGTCACCGGGAAGGCGGTCGATGTGGGACCGACGGACGCCACCAGCTGGCTGAGCCAGCATGGTGCCGACTACGGCCTCTGTCAGGTGTACGCCAACGAGCGGTGGCACTACGAACTGTCGGTGCGACCCGGTGGCACCTGCCCGCCGCAGATCAGGGACGCGTCGACGGGCTGACGGCCGCGCCGAAGACGATCAGCCGCCCGGCGCCTGCGTTGGCATGCATGAATTTTCCTGCTGCAGTGCTACGCGGCATCCCGCTGGTTCAGCCACCTGAGAATCGCCTGGTTTGTTTCGTCCGGCTTCTCCTGCTGGATCCAGTGACCGCAATCCAGACTTACCACTTCCACGTTCGGCACGAATTCTGTAAGTCTTTCAGACCTCGCGACCGCATCACGGTCGCCGTAGATCATGAGGGTGGGTTGTCGGATGATTGGGTTCACATCCGCCAGCAGACGCCAATTGCGGTCCAGGTTTCTGTACCAATTCAAACCGCCCGTGAAACCTGTTGATTCGAAGGCGGAGACGAATACGGACAGCTCACTGTCGCTCAGGATCGGCTCACCGAGTGGGTTCTCCATTCTGGCGAGGTTGATCAACGCATTGCCCGGCTGCGGCTCCGCGATGGGCACGTCCTTCCGGTACATGTTCCGAAGGAACCGGAACGTGTTCTCCTCGAACACGGCGTCCGCGACGCCCGGCTGCCGGTTGAAGTGAACGAAATAGTAGTCGCTACCGAGCACATCCTCCATGAACTCGATCCAGGGCTTATTCCCGCGCTCGAGGTACGGCAGGCTCAGGTTGATCACCTTGCTGACCCGTTTCGGGTGCAACAGGGTCAGGCCCCAGACGACGGCCGCACCCCAGTCATGACCGACGAAGGTGGCATCGTCGTATCCGTAGTGATCGAGCAGTGCGACGAGGTCACCAGACAGGTGCGCGATGTCGTAGTCGGTGACTTCGGTCGGGCGGGACGAGTTGCCGTAGCCCCGTTGGTTCGGGACGATGACGTGGTAGCCCGCAGCCGCGAGGGCGGGCATCTGATGGCGCCAGGAGAAGGCATGCTCCGGCCAGCCGTGACAGAGCACGATCGGATTCCCCGCGTGCTGCCGGCCAGACTCGAAGACTTCGAGTTCTACACCGTTGACCGAAATGCGGGTCGGCTTGGGAAAATTGATTGTCATACCGGCATCTTGCCGACCGATACCGGTCACCCCCTGACCGGTTTTCGTGGAAGTGTTGTCGGAGTGCGAGCCGACCGGTTGATGGCCATCCTCCTGCTGCTGCAAGATCGCAAGCAGGTGACAGCAGCGGATGTCGCCCGGGAACTGGAAATCTCCGAACGCACCGCCCGCCGCGACCTCGACGCCCTGGGAATGGCCGGGGTCCCGGTGTACTCCGTGCAGGGCCGAGGCGGCGGTTGGCGCCTCGTGGGCAATTCCCGCACCGATCTGTCCGGCTTGACCGCAGGTGAGGCCCGCGCCCTCTTCCTGGTTGCCGGCCCAGCGTCATCGGCGACGCCGGCCGTGAAAGCGGCGCTGCGCAAGCTCGTCCAAGCCCTGCCCGAACCCTTCCGGGTACAGGCCAAGGCGGCAGCGTCGTCGCTGGTAATGGACCCGCAGCGGTGGGGGTCGAGCCGGGTCGAGCCCCGACCGCCGCACTTCCTCGACGAACTCCAGGACGCGGTGATCCGCGGCGTCCAGGTCCGGCTCGGCTACGTCGACCGCGAAGGCACCGAAAGCGAGCGAACCGTCCACCCGCTGGGCATCGTCGCCAAAGGCCCATCCTGGTACCTCGTCGCTGACACCGAGGCCGGTCGGCGGACCTTCCGGATCGACCGCGTTTCGTCCGTCGATCCGACCTGCGACCCCGCGCACCGGCCCGAGGACTTCGACCTCAACGACAGCTGGCGCGCGATCGCCGACGAGGTCGACCGTAAACGAACACCCCTCGAAGTCCGGGCAGTGTGCGAGCCCCAGGGGATAGGCGTGCTCCGGATGGGGTTCGGCGGTCGGCTCGAGGTGGGAGGTTCCAGGACCGACGGCCGCATCGAGGTCGTGATCCGCGGCAACGACGAACACATACTCGCTGGCGAGCTTGCCGGGCTGGTCGAATGGATCGAGGTGACCGGCCCTCCGGGTGTACGGGACCACCTGGCCTCGATCGGCAACACGCTCATCAAGCGATACGGCTGAGACCGGCACGGACTTGTACGGCAGGACGACAACCGAGGTCATCTCTCGGACCTGCCAACAAGCGCGATGGACGTGCCAGCCTTGATCTTGGGAGCAGCCGGAACCAGCGGCGCCCGGAGGGCCGTACACCTCGAATCGAGTGGATCAGCGGGGCGTGGCGCTGGCAGGCTGGCTGCGTGAGTAACCCCGACCCGGATGAGGGGCCCGGAATCGATCTCCCGTCGGCAGCCCCGACCCTGCACCTGGCAAGACGGCTGGCGCACGAGCTGGCAGATGTGGCTTCGGTGGAGATCAACAAGATGGATCGAGGACTGTCGGTGACGATCACGCCGAACAATGCCCAGGCAAGATCCTTCGGTTGGGTGGACTTCCCCGAGGAGGTCATCCTTCACGTGGGCGAAGTCGGCGGCCGGTGGGAACTGGGCAGCGGACCCGACGACATGACGTTCCTCGCCGCTGTCGCTCGCTCGGTCGTCGCTGGTCACGTTCGGGAGGTCTTCGCTCGCGGACGTTCCGTCGTGTCGGTAATGCTGGCGGATGGGTCGATCGAGACTGAGACGGGATACGAGGGACTGGTTGGCTGCCTGCCGCTCCCGTTCTGGCGGCGCTGGTCCAAGAGTATTCAGTACGCGCCGTACAGGTGACGCTTCGACTCGACCCCGCGATCGTTCCTCCGCGCCAGCGAGTACAGCTACAAACGTGCTGGTGGGCCGGAGGTACCACCATGCGAACCAACCGACGACCATCGCCGGTGACCCGCTGCCGCTGCGAAGCCTCAGTTCGCGCGTCCCGAGCCTCGGTGGCCAGACAACCGACGTTCCTGATTCCAGGACAGTCCGCTAGCGGTCAACGTAGTGGTAACGGCAGGCGATGATCTCGACGTCGTCCTTGGTGATCCTATACACCAGCCGGTGTTCGCGATCGATCCGGCGGGACCAGTAGCCGGACAGCTCGCCCCGAAGAGGCTCCGGCTTGCCGATGCCCTCGTATCCGTTGCGCATCACGTCTGCGATGAGGTCATTGATGCGCTTGACCAACTTACGATCCGTATGGCTGAGATACTGGCTCCACGCCGTGGCGGTGAAGACCAGCCTCATGCGACGTCCCGCACTGTGGCCGGGTCGATCAGATCCCTCTCGGCCGCGTCGCCCTTCTCAAGCTCCGCCATCGATCGTCGCAGAGCGGCGGCGTTGCTCGGGCTGCGCAGGAGGTACTCGGTTTCCTTCATCGACTCGTACTCCGCAAGCGGCACGATCACCACGGGATCGTGGCCTGACCGGGTCACCACCACTTCCTCCGCGTCGTTGATCACGCTGTCGAGTTCGGCGGCCAGGTTCTGCCGCAGCTGGGTGAAATTCACGGTCCGCATGACCACCTCCAGGACAAGTACAGAAAATTGTACCTCAGGTGGGCGGTCCGGCCGGGTTCGCAGGGAGGATCAATAAGTGGAGCCGAGGGGACTCGAACCCCTAAACCGATCAGGGGACATAGATCATCCGTAATCGGACGCATCGGCGCGGCCACCTGCGTAACCACCGCCAAGACCTGCCGGCGTCTGACACCAGTTATCAGTCTCGGTTGTGCCGGATCTGTGCCCGATGATCACCGCCACAGTCGCCGCCGTCTCGCCCTCAGCCATCCCGTCGGCCTTCGTCCGCACCCTGTGGAGCGGGTGGGGCCTGCCCGGTCAAGGCTGGAGCACCCTACGGCTGAACGACCTTGACCGGGCAGGCCCCACCTGCTCGGCTTTGCCCGGACGGAGGTCGTCGGGGTGGCGCCACCATCCCGGAGTGCCCGAGGCCCCGCCGGAGGCGCCCTTGCTCCGTCCCTTCCAGTCAACCGGACGGCTGCGGCTCTGACCTGCGGCCACGCCTGGCATGGACGGCCAACAATGGTCAGCGCTGGCCCCCGTTGTACGGCCTGGGTACGGCATGACCTTGGGCTCCCATGAGGGCTGATAGGGCGATGGTTGCAGCGGCACGGGTGCCGTCGGTTGCAGTACCTCGCTGATGCACTTCTCCGCACGCCGAAGATGGGCTACTTGAAGACGCCGATGACGCCGGTCACCGTGCCGATGATGAAACTCAGAGTCGCCAACTTGGCTTGGGCTCCCGTCCAGATGCCCCTGCTCTTCTCTTGCCACCCCAGCGACCACCAGTCGCGCCCGAACTTCTGCCACTTGTGCTGTCGGAGGTGGCAGCCCAGGATGAGCCCTGCCGAGTTGTTGCGACAGAACTCAACGACACCGCCGCGCCTCCGGTTGATCGCCCCACAGTAGACCGGGGCCTGGAAGAGGACGAAGAAGAGCAACAGGCCGACGAGAGCCGCGTAGATGCCTGGACCAAACGCGTTGCTGCCGAGGGACAGGAGAAGCACGGCCAGCACGCCGTAGCCCCAGAACCGCCATAGCTTCGACTTGTCGCGAGACGCCATGGACGCGAAGAGTACTGACCCGAACGCCGAACGTGAAGATCGCTCCCCGAGACTCATAGAGAGTGTCGACTTCTGGACAGTCACCTTGGGCGATTGACCAACGCCTTGCCAGCTCACTGCGCGGGTCGCTACCGGTCCGAGTCGCTCGGTAGCCGACCATGCTCGACGGGCGTACTCCTCGTGGTGTCGTCGCGGAGGTCTCTGCCCGTCCAGCATGATCACTTTCCGGGCCCGCTAGATTGCCTGGTGTAAATTGCCATCTCGTGCCCATCCTGGCTGCTGCCACCGAGCCCGTCCGTGAGCCGACCTTCTGGGAGAACGTCGGCTGCATCATGCTGTGTTCCGCCGCACTCTTCCTGTTCATTTGCTACTGGTTCGGGTTCAAGCTCGAAGCGAAGTGTCTCGTGATCGGCAAACGAACTGGGAAGCCCTGCATGAAGAACGGCAAGGTAGTCGTCGGGTGCCAAGTGCACAAGTGGCAGAAGCTTGTCGCATGGATCCGCCATCTAGGCGCGGCGAGCTGGCTCGATCGGCTGCTCTACCGGTTACACGTCGTTCCACCATCATTCGCGCCGCTGCCTGTGCCGTCTGTACATCTGCCGCCAGATGAAGCCATTCCAAGATCTACGCCCGTAGCTCCTGGAAGGAAGATGACTCTTGAGGCACGAATCGCGTTGTGGGCCTTAGCTGTTGGCAGCATCCAGACCGTCGTGGCCATCATCGCCCTTGGCGTTGCCATGTCGTCGGCCGGGAAGTAGCTTCCACGCCCACCGCCATCCCAGAGCACCGAGCGCCCCGCCGGAGACACGCTCCGACGCCGAGATCGTGTCGCATCAAGGGCCTAGATTTAGCATCATGGATGAGCCTTTCGAGACGGCACGACCGACGGTTGATGAGATTCGGACGCGCTACCCCAACGCCTACGAGCGCTGGACTGCCCTTGATGACTCTCGCCTGTTGGCCGGGTACCGGGACGGTCGCAGCATGGAGGACCTCGCCCAGGAGTTCGGTCGGCAGCCCAGCGCGATCGAGTCGAGGCTTAGCAAGCTGGCGCTGCAAGCACTACGGCCGCCCGTCACTGACGATGACTATCCGTGGGACGCCGTTTCCGAGGACCCCGAGCCACCTGATCTCTTCTAGACGGCCCGGGGTCCTCTGCTATCTGCCGTCGCGCCGCCGGCGGGGCTGAAACCGCCGGGGTGCCGCCGGCGCTTGCGCCTGGGCGGCAGGGTCCCCGAGCGGCGACCCTCTGGGTCGGCCCCTGGTCGGCGGCGCGAGCGGCCCGCGGGGCGGGCCGCCTTGATTCCGTACAGAAAGTTCTCACACGGGAAGCCCGCTGTGAGTCCCCCGTCTGATCGACTGCGTTATGCCTCGCGATATGCCTAGTGGTAGACTGAGCGCTATTCATGCACGCATGAGAGTTGGTAGCCATGAAGGTGACCGCGCAGCGTAAGCGCATCGGAGCAGAGTTGCGCCGTCTGCGTGAGATTGCCGGACTCTCGGGTGAGCGTGTGGCACAGGAATTCGACTGGTCTCAGTCGAAGGTGTCGCGGATCGAATCGGGATGGCCGTTCACGGTCAAAGACGTGACCGGTCTCCTCATGTTCTACGGCGTGTCGGCTGACCTGCGTGCCGAACTGCTGGCGGCTACGGCCCAGGACACTGGTGAGTCAACGTGGGTTCTTCAAGCTGGTGGCTATCCGCGACGGCAAGAGACCATCGCCGACATGGAGTCGGCTACGAAGCGGATACGGCACTATCAGCCGGTAGTAATCCCAGGACTGCTCCAAACGTACGACTACGCACGACTCGTTGCGAAGGCTGTAGGTGCTTCCGATCCGGAGGCCATAGCGGAAGCGCGAATGAGGCGTCAAGAAACGCTAAATGCGAAGTCGGCGCCTCGCTATGAGGCAGTGGTTGACGCTCGTGCCCTACTTCTTCGACTCGGCCATCTCGACGTTCTGAGGGATCAGATACTTGGCCTTGTCGATCGAGCAGGACATAAGCGTGTCAGCCTCCAGGTTGTGCCACTCGGTGCTGAGGTCTCCACCTTCGCCGTCGTCGGATTCAACATCTACGACTTCCAGCACAAGGACAGTCCGTCGGTTGTCTGGACGGAGTCTCCGACCGGAGACACCTACTACTCCGCACCCGATGACGTCAACCGTTACGGAGAGATTTTCAAGAAGCTTCAAGGGCTTGCTCTTTCCCCCATGGACTCGGTTGAATACTTGCAATCGTTTGCGCTCGATATCGAGCGCTACATGGGGAACGCCTGAAGGAGACGGTTGCCGTGAGCGAAGACCGACTGATCGGGGCCAGGTGGCGGAAGAGTTCCAGCAGCGGCGACGGCGGGTGCGTCGAGGTCGCGTATGCCGACGGCGTCATCGGGGTGAGAGACACCAAAGCCAACGGCGCTGGCCCGGTCCTGCTGTTCACGGAACGGGAGTGGGTGGCCTTTCTCGCCGGTGCGCAGCAAGGTGAGTTCGAGCTGAAGTCGCTGGCTGGTTAGGAGCGCGGGGTGGGGACGCAAGCGGTGGTGAAGGACTCCCGAGCTGCTCGTCGGGTTCTGCCGCTGCTTGCGTCGACCGGCATTTCTGTCACGGGCGACGGGGCTTTCATCGCGGCGGCTCCGCTCCTGGCCGTGACGCTGACCCGCGATCCGGTCGCTGTGGCGTCGGTGACGGCAGCCTTCTACATCCCCTGGCTCGTGTTCGGCCTACCGGCTGGAGCGTTGGTAGACCGCTGGCCACGGCGGACCGTCATGGTTGCTGCCGACCTTGCCCGAGCTGCTGTGTTGGCCTTCCTGGTAGCGGCTCTAGCCGCTGGCTACCTCGCGCTTCCCATACTCCTCGCCGCCGTGCTCGTGGTCGGCGTTGCACAATGTTTCTTCGACTCTGCCGCCCAAGCCAGCATCCCTGCCCTGGTCGGCCGTGACAAAGAGACCCTGACTCACGTCAACGGTCGCTACTGGGCCCTCGACACGGTGGGGCGATCCCTCCTCGGTCCACCTCTCGGTTCGCTGTCGTTCGCCGTGAACCGCGGACTGCCCTTCGTCGCTGACGCCGTGTCCTTCGTGCTGTCCGCCATGTTCGTCCGACGGCTGCCTGTCATCCCGGCGGCAGATGGACCGCATGAGCGCATCGGCACGGCGATTCGTGCTGGTCTCCGACACCTGCTGCGAACCCGTGACCTTCGCGTTCTCGCCGTCAGCATGGGCGCCTACAACTTCGGTTGGAACATGGCCATGGGGACCTTCGTCCTGTACGCGGCCGATGTGCTGTCGTTGCCATCCGCGTTTTACGGAGTCCTCCTCGCTGTAAGCGCGGTCGGTGGTGTCGTCGCCGGCTGGCGTGCCCAGTTCCTGACCCGCCGGACGTCCTACCGACAAACGATGGCGGTTGCACACCTCGTTCAAGGCGCAGCTTGGCTCGGGATCGCCTTGGCGGGCAACGTCTGGGCTACCGCCGTACTGCTCGCGGCGCTGGGTGCTGGATCCGCACTATCGAGCGTCGCCGTTGGTTCCGCTCGGCAAGCCATGACGCCAGACCATCTACTCGGCCGCGTCGTGTCAGCCTTCCGGCTGTTCGGACTCGGAGCTGCCGGGATCGGCGCCCTCGTCGGCGGTGGCATCGCCAGCGGCTTCGGCTTGACGGCCACTCTCATCGCCGCGAGTGCGGTCCTGGTGGTCGCTGGCGTTCTCACCTGGCCATACGGCCGCCGCTGACTCTCAGGTCGAGATCCATCGCGCTATCTCCTTGACGATGGCTATGCACGCGCGCATACTAGTCATGCATGCATAGATGACATGCCATCGGAGCGGCCGGTATCGGCCCTGCTCACAACAAGAAGGAGTCAGTCATGGGACGTCTGCTGTTGGACACGTCGCGGGTGTCGTACGAGGTGTCGGTGAACCCGGTGCCGAAGTTGGATCAGAACGGTCAGCAGAAGTTCGACCGGGAGACGAAGCACCCGATGTGGACGGTGCACCTGTACGCGTTGTCGGAGAACGCGGGTGAGGTCATCAACGTGACCGTCGTGTCGCCGACGATGCCGCCGGTGACGGTTCGTCAGCCGGTGATGCCGGAGGACCTGGAGGCGTTGCCGTGGGTCAACGACCGGGACGGCAAGGTCCGTTCGGGTGTGGCGTTCCGGTCCTCGGGTCTGCGTCCGTTGGACACCGCCGCCGCGTAGCTCGGGTCTCTTGACCGGCTCCGCACTTCATCAATGAAGGGTTGGACACGGGGTCGCCGTTGATTGGCGTCGTCTGCGACCCCGCGTCCTGTCAACAATTCCGTTCCCTACCGATAGGGAGGACTTGTCGTGCGCAAGTCTAGTCAGCGGTCCCCGTTCGGCTTGTCGAACCGTGGGGGCAACAACGTCGTCACTGTCATCGAGGCTCCGATCGCCCGGTCGTACCGGCGTCGGGCCATCATCGCGTTCTGGATCTGCCTCGGGGTGGTCGGCCTGTTGGCCGGCACTGTCGCCTCTCACTATCTGCCCCCGATCCTGGGGGCCATCGTCGGCGTCCTGGTCGGCGCTGTCGTCGGCGTAATGGCGTTCGCGCTGATCGTGGCGTGGCCGGTGCTGCGGGTGTTCTGGCACTGGCTCCCGGAGATCGTGCTCGGCCTGGTCGCCGTCTACGGCTGGCAGGCGCTGATGCAGTCCACCCCACTGGTGGTGTCGCTGCTCATCGTCGCCCTGCTCGCCGGTGTCCCGGCCGCTGTTAGCCCGGTCCGCCGCCGGATCGTGGCGGTGGTGTGGTGTCTGATCGTTCGGCACCGGCTCCGGTTGTGCTTCTCGGCGTTCATCGCCACCAACCGGCACGGTTCACTGCCGCTGATCCTGCTCGCTCGGCCGACCCCGGCCGGGGAACGGGTCTGGGTGTGGCTGCGTCCCGGCCTGTCCCTGCACGACCTGGAGCAGGAAGGCCAGGTGCAGAAACTGGCCGTGGCGTGCTGGGCCAACGAGATCCGCGTCATGCGGGCCTCCCGCCGCTACGCGGCGCTGATCCGTCTCGACATCACCCGCCGGGAACCCCTGGCCGCGACGGTCACCTCACCCCTGCCGGGCTACGTCACCGACGTCCCCGCCAACACTCCGACATCTCCGGGCATGCCGCCGGTCGGCCTCGACCTGCCCGACGTGCCGGACGAACCGGTCACCGTACCGGCCGACCCGCTCCGGCCCCGTAGGCCACGCAACCCCACCACCGCCGAGTCGAGCCCGAACGGGTTCGACCCCACCGACTACGCCTAACCACCACCACCACCAGGTGCGGCGTGGACCAGTAACCCGCCGGGTCGAGCGTCCACGCCCCCACCCTCTCCCGTCCCGCTGACACGTACGTGTCAACCCTGCCCAGGAGAACCGATGAGCCTCACCGACACGCTTCCGCTGCCACCCATCGGCATCGCCCCCGTCCCCGCCCCGGCTGCTGCGGAAACGGTGCCGGTCGGTCCGATGCTGTCCATCTTCGACCCGATCTATCTCGGCATCGACGAGTTCGGCCACCCGGTCTACCTGCCGATGATCTACCGCAACATCCTCATCGGCGGCGAACCCGGCGCCGGCAAATCCAGCCTGTTGAACACCATCGTCGGGCACGCCGCCCTGTGCCGGGATGCCCGGTTGTGTCTGCTCGACGGGAAGCAGGTCGAGCTTGGCCTGTGGAAAGACGCCGCCGATGTGTTCGTCGGCCCGGACATTGAGCACGCCATCCGGACCCTGCGTCGGGTGCAGACCGTGATGGACAACCGCTACGCCTACCTGCTGGCCTACCGGCGTCGGAAGATCGGCCCGAATGATGTGTTCGGTCAGATCCTGGTGGCCTGCGACGAGATTGCCTACTTCTCCGCCACCGCCGGGGACAAGAAGACTCAGGAACTGTTCTCCGCCCTGCTGCGCGACATCGTGGCGCGGGGACGGGCGGTCGGCATCATCGTCGCCGCCGCCACCCAACGACCGTCGTCGGACATCATCCCGCCGTCGCTGCGGGACCTGTTCGCCTGGCGGTTCGCCGGCCGCTGCACCAACGACGTGTCGTCGGACATCGTGCTCGGGCACGGCTGGTACGCCCGTGGCTTCTCCGCCAACAGCATCGACCCGAACAACCAGGGCGAGGGCTACCTCATCGCCGAAGGCGGCATCCCGGCCCGCACCAAGGCGGCCTACATGACCGACGCCGACATCATCCGCGTCGCTGACTACGCCACCTGGATCCGCCGCCGCTCGGGTCTGACCACCCCGGCGGAGCGTCGCATCGCGCGCACCGTCAGGCCGGCGGCATGACCACCCGCACCCGGCCCAACCCGGCCGACTTCACCGACCTGATCGTCACCGCCACGGGCGACGACATCGCCGCCCTCACTGATCTGGCCCGGCGTGCCGGTGTCCTGGTCTACCGCTCCACACCCCGCCCGGCCGGTCGCAACGACCCCCGGCACCGGGTGCTGATCCGGCTCCACCTGCACCACCCATAGCAAGACCGCCGACAGACCGGGACCTGCCCTGAGAAAGCGAACCCGACCTGCCGGCGCCAACCACCGCCCACGAAAGGACGTGGCTGCCATGAACCCTACCCACAACCCACCCCGCGCCGCGCTCGGCGACATCACGCCTGCCGACATCCTGCGCTGCGCCGCCCACTACCTCCAGACCCACGGCTGGATCCAGGGCAACTACTACCCGCCCACCACCACCGATGCGTTCCCGTCGGCCTGCGTTGTCGGCGCTATCAGCATGGCCACCTTCGGCCGGCTCACCTACGCACCGCTTGACCTGCCGTATGAGCAGCGCCGTGACTTCAACCGCGCCCTGGACGTCCTCATCGATTACCTGACCCGCACCGAACCGTGCGACGACGACGAAGACCCGTTGCCCGACGACGACCGCCACTCTCCGTTCGAGTGGAACGACCGACCCGGCCGCACCCTCGACCAGGTCCTCACCACGCTCACCGAAGCGGCCGACGACTACGACTGGACCCACGCCACCGAGGAAGACCTCGAAACCTACGCCGACGCTTGCGTGTGGGCCGAAAAGCACCCCACCCGTGAGGGTTTCCTCGCCTGGCTCGGTGCCCGATGAACGGCCACCCGCTCACCATGGCCGCTGTCGGCCTCGCCGCTGCCGGCGGCTACCTGACCGCCCGCTACCGGATGCGCGGCCAGCTGGTCGCCGCCCAACGGGCCGCCACGATCGACCCGCTCACCGGCATCGCCAACCGTGCCGGTCTGTCGGCCGCTGCCGACGCCATCCTGAACGCCGGGCAACCCGTCGTGGTCGCCCTGGTCGACCTGGTCGGCTTCAAAGCCGTCAACGACACCCACGGCCACGACGCCGGGGACCACATCCTCACCACCACCGCCCACCGGCTCACCACCATGGCCGGACCTCGCGGGATCGCCGCCCGTCTCGGTGGCGATGAGTTCGCCCTCCTGACCCGTTCGAGCGGGCCGCTGGACGGCTTGCTGCTGCGGCTTCACACCGCACTCACCACACCCGTCACCTACCAGGGCCACCCGCTGGCCGTCGGCGCCACCGTCGGCGCCGTCCCCGCCCACGCCGGTCAGCCGCTTGAGGTGTGGCTGCACCGCGCCGACCTGGCCATGTACACCGCCCGCGCCCACCGCGCGGCCACCCACATCTGGGCCGACACCACCACCCCGGCCACCGACACCCGCCCGATCCAGCGGGCCCGTGAACTGGCCCGCCCCACCAGCCGCCTGACCACCGCATGGAGGGCCGCATGACCACCGCCATTGAGATCACCGACGTGACACGTACGTGTCAAGACGTCTCTACCGCCACCCTGATCCGTTCCCTCGAAGACGCGTGGGCCGCGATCCGCGTCCAGCATCCCGAGGTACCGGCGGCGGTTATCGTCGTCGGCTCCGGTTCCCCCAGCAAACCCAACCAGGGCATGAAGTGGGGCCATTTCGCCGCCCTGCGCTGGCAGTCCGGCGACACCCAGCTACCCGAGGTGCTGGTCTCCGGTGAGGGACTGACCCGCGAACCGGACGCCGTGTTCACCACCCTGCTGCACGAGGCGACTCACGCCCTGGCCGACGTACGAGGTGTGCAGGACACCTCCCGACAGGGCCGCTGGCACAACAAGCGGTTCGCCGCCCTGGCCGCCGAACTCGGCATGGCCACCACCAAAGACGACAAGCTCGGCTACTCGCCCTGCACCCTGACCGACATCACGAAGGCCCGGTACCGGCAGGCCATCGCCGGTCTCGCCCAGGCGCTGACCGTCTACCGCCACCCGGAACCCACCGGTGAGGCGAAGACCCGCACGAACAACAACAACGGCCACACCTGCGAATGCGAGTGCCCGCGCAAACTCCGGATCTCCAAGACCGCCTTCGAAGAAGGCCCCATCGTTTGCGCCGTCTGCGGCGCGGCGTTCCTGCCCGAGGACATCGACCGGGACACCTACGAACACCCCACCCTCGCCACCGGCAACGGCGACCAGGACCAGGACCAGGACCAGGACGACAACGACGACCAGGACGCCGACGACGCGGAGGACCCGATGGTGTTCTACGACCCCACCGGCGAGAAGTACGGCATCCCGACCTACCCGTACAAGTTCGCCCCCGCCGGCATGGCCACCCGCCGGCAACTGCGTGACCGCGACCTGCGCCCCGGCGGGCAGGAACCCGCCGCCCAGATCCTCTGGCGGCGCGGTAAGCGCGTCGCCTACCTCTACCTGATCGACCACGCGCTACCCAAGCGCACTGCCACCCCCGCCCAACGGGCGGCCATCGACAAAGCGCTTCTCGCGCGGCGTACCTGCCCCACCTGCCGGCAGGTGAAGCCCTACTACATCCGCCACTCGCTCGGCGAGTGTTTCGACTGCACCCCCGGAGGTGCCCAATGACCACCGCCATTGTCTTCGCCGTCATCACGGCCGTACTGATCCCGGCCCACCACCTCGCCGACCACATCGTGCAAACCGACTCCGACGCCTCCCACAAAGCCGATCCCGGCTGGGACGGCTGGCGTCACCTCCTGGCCCACGTCACCACCTACCACCTCACGGTGGCCGTGATGCTCACCATCACCATCACCTTGCTCGACCTACCGGTCACCGCCGTCGGACTCACCGCCGGCCTCGGCTTCTCCGCCGTCACCCACGCACTGCTGGACCGCCGCTGGACGGTCCGCCTCATCCTGCGCCACACCGGCTCGGCCGACTTCGCCGAGCGTCAAACCCCCATCTGCGGCATGTACCTCGCCGACCAATCCCTACACCACACCTGCCTCTGGGCCTCCGCCCTACTCATCGCCTGCCTCTGAAAGGACCACCACCATGCTGTCTTACCGCTACCTCATCGCCTACGCCCACAGCACCGGCTACGGCTCCATCGAGTTCAGCCGCTCGGCTCCCATCACCTGCACCGACGACCTGACCGAGGTTCTCGACTACCTGCGCCGCAAGGGCGGTGCCACCAACCCGTTCATCCTCAGCTTTTCCCGCTTCGACAACCCCGCCCCGACCCGTCGGGCAACGTCATGACCACATCCGTCAAGCCCGCCCGCGTCGACCGTCTCCAAGACGGCGTCCTGGTCCTCATCGTCCTCCTCGTCGGCGCCATGGCCGGCGCCGCCTCGTTCTCCCACGTCCACGACTGGACCATGTCCAACAGCCCTACCGGAACCGGTGACTGGTTCGGCTGGGCCAACGCGGTCATCTCCGAACTCATCCCGACCGCATCCCTGATCGAGATCGGTAGGCGTCGCCGCGCCAACAAACCGATCGGCTACCCGATGATCCTGCTCGTCGCCGCCGTCGGGGTGTCCCTGACCGCGCAACTCGCGGTCGCCGAACCGACCGTGTTCGGCTGGATCGTCTCCGCGCTGCCCGCGCTGGCGTTCTTCGCCCTGTCCAAGCTCGTCTTCACCGCCACCACGGCACGGCCCACCAACCCGGTCCCGGCACCTGTGCCGGCCACCTCCGTCCCGGCGCAGTCTTCCGACACCACCGCCGACACGGAGGTCAGCCCGGCCGCCGACACCACGACCAGGGCCACCACCGCCGTCACCGGTGAGCAAACCGAAACCGAGCAACCGGACGAGACGGAACCCAGCGCACCGGCAACCCCGGAGCCGACCCCGGCCGCACCCGAACCGGTACCGACGCCCGTGTCCACCGCGTCCAGTGGGCTCAACCCCCGACTGCTGACCGGCGCACGGATCATCACCGACGCGCACGCGAAAGCCCACGGTGACCCGATCACCGCCGGGCAGCTCGCCGTACGACTACGCGTCCCCACCACCACGGCCGCCGACATCCTCACGGCCCTGACCAACACCAACCAACCATCGATCAACGACCGACCGCACAACGGCACCACCGTCGGAGCCGCCAAGTGACAGCCTCGACGCTGCCTCTCGCGCCCGGAACCCCCAAGGTTCCGGGCACGGGAGCCTCCGCCGAGCCGGACACCGGCTACTGGCCCTGGGCCACCCCCACCCCAACCACTCGGACCCCCGCTGAAGACGGCTGGGTACGCGGCCACGACCCGCGCACCGTTCAATCCGGCCGCGCCCGCGCCCAGGACCCCGACTACCCCGAATGGCTGCACCACGTCCGGGCCGCCGCCGCCTGCAAACACCCCATCCGCCTCGACGGGCAGATCCACGTCACCGACGCCGACGGCAGGCGCATCGCCACCGTCGACACCGACACCATGCCCGACGGCGCCATCTACACCCCGTGCGGCAACCGCCGCGCCAACATCTGCCCGTCCTGCGCCGAAACCTACCGCCGCGACACCTACCACCTGATCGCCGCCGGGCTACGCGGCGACCGGTGGGGCATCCCCCCACTCGACCAACACATCGCCATCTTCCTCACCGCCACCGCCCCCTCCTTCGGCCCGGTACACCACCGCGTGGTGAAGACCCACGCCGCGGACTGCCGCCGCAAAGACGGCTGCACCTGCCGCCCGGCGATCTGCCACCCGTTCGGCCGCACCTGCCCCCACGGACACCAGATGCGCTGCGGGCAGCGACACAAGACCACAGACCCGCACCTCGGCCAACCGCTGTGCCTGGACTGCTACGACCACCACGCCCAGGTCGTGTGGAACCACGAAGCCCCCGAACTGTGGCGCCGCACCATCCAACAAGTCGACCGCGAACTCCGCCGCCTCGGCCGCTCGTACGGCGTCGACCTACGCCGCCGCTACATCAAGGTCTACGAATTCCAGGTACGCGGCGTCATCCACTACCACGCCCTCATTCGCCTCGACGGACACAACCCCGACTGCCCCGACGCGATCGTGCCCCCACCCCGGACGATCAGCCGGGACATGTTCGCCGACGCTGTCCGGGCCGCGTTCGTCAAAACCACCTACACCTGCGCCCCACACCCCGCCCACGGCAACCAGGGATGGCGCATCGCCTGGGGAGACAAGGGCCTGGACCTCGCCCACGTCAACGCCCCCGGCGGACCCGTCAACCTCAACCACATCACCGGCTACATCGCCAAGTACGTCACCAAATCCACCGAGGTCACCGGCCAAACCCTGCGCCGTGTCGACGACATCACCATCGACATCCACGGCGACCCCGCAACCCACGTCGGCCGACTCATCCGCGCCTGCTGGGACCTCGGCGACCACGAGCCCTACCACCGACTCCGCCGCTGGGCCCACCAATACGGCTACGGCGGCCACATCACCACCAAAAGCCGCGCCTTCTCCGTCACCTACGGCCACATCCGCCTCCAACGCACCATCTGGCGACGCACCGAAGGCCACCCCCACACCTGGGACGACGAACACACCGACCGCGTCATCTACCAACTCGGCTACCAAGCCACCGGCTGGATCACCACCGGCGACGCCCTACTCGCCAACACCGCCGCCGCCCAAGCCCGCGCCCGACACCTTGCCGGCCTCGACGCCCTCGCCGACGACCACACCCCCCGATCCACCGCCCAACCCCTGGCCGCTTGACACGTACGTGTCAACGCCTGCGAAGCCGTTCCTTGACAACTCCACAGCGCACCAACCCAGCCGCAACCCCTGACCTGGAAGGAGTCGCCATGCCCACCCGCACTCGACCCGTGATCGCGGTCCGGCTCATCGGCCCGACCGCCACCGTCACCACCCACGCCGCGACCATCGCCGCCCAGCTCGTCGCCCACCACGGCGCCGACCGAGTCACCTGCCGCACCAGCACCCACCACGCCGGATACACCGGCGAAAGCCGCGTCTACATCACCATCACCAGGAAGGAGCCCCGATGACCGCACCCACCACCCCCACGCCGGAACTGTGGTCGATCGCCGAAACCGCCGCCTACCTCCGCGTCCCGGTCGGCACCCTCTACCAATGGCGCCACCGCCGCAAAGGCCCCCGCGCCGCCAAGGTCGGCCGCCACCTGCGCTACAAACCCGCCGACGTCCGCGCCTGGCTCGACAACCAGGCGGCCTGACATGCCCATCGATGACCTGTGGTACCTCAGCAAACGCGGGACCGACGGCAAACGCCTCCCCTCGAAACGGCACGGACGCGGCAAACGATGGCGGGTCCGCTACCAGGACGCTCACGGTGAGCCTCGCGAAAGGCTGTTCGAGAAGAAGGTCACCGCCGAGGACTGGGACCTCAAGGCGCGTACCGGCGCCGCCGTTGAGACGAAGGTCGACCAGTCGGAGCGGCAAACGACCTTCCGTGAGTACGCCGAACGGTGGCGGTTGTCGCGCGAGGTCGGCTGGGCGTTGGAAACCCGGAAGCGGGTGGAGTCGAACCTTCGATGCCACCTGTATCCCGTATTCGGAGACCGGCCGCCACGCGCGGTAACACTGACCACCGTCATGGAATGGCTGTCCCGCCGCCTGGCCGAGGACACCCCGAAATCATCGCTGAAGCTCTACTTCGAGTTGCTCGACGCCGTCATGTCGGCCGCCGTCACCGACAAAGTGATCCCGGACAACCCGTGTGACGGGGTCAAGCTCGCCCAGGTGCTGCGCGGGCTGTCCCGAACGCCGAAATGGGTTCCGACGGAACGAGAGGTGCTAGCCCTGCTCGGCACTGTGCCGGACCGGTACCGGGCCATGATCTGGCTCGGCGCCGGTCAGGGATGCCGCCTCGGTGAGGCACTGGGAATGGAGGACGGGGAACGCTGCGTCGACATCGGCCGGGCGGAACTGCACGTGGTTCAGCAACTGCGGTACTCCCCGAAGGAACACGACGGCTTCTACCTCAGCGAACCCAAGGCCGGATCATCCGGCACGCTCGACCTGGACCAAGTCGTCGGAGAGGTGCTGACCGAACATGTTCGGCGGTTCCCCCCGGCTGAGGTCGAGATGGTCGACATCCTTTCGGGTGAACCGGTCCGACGGAGTGTTCCACTGCTGTTCACCACCACCCACGGGAATCCGTTCACCGATCGGACGTGGTCCCGAGAGTGGGTCGGCTGGCGGGATGCCGCCGGATGGCCGAAGGAACATGGCGGCTTCCACGCCCTGCGGCACTTCTTCGCCACGACCCTGATCACGAACCACGCCGAACCGCAGGAGGTTCAGCGGCTGCTGCGGCACAAGACACTGCGGATCACGCTGGAAACCTACGTGCATTGGTGGCCCAAACGGGACCGGCGCCGAGGGCTGATCGGGGAGATCCTGCGGGCTGCGTCGGCGGACTTGTGACCAGCCGGCGAACCAAGATCGGAAGCGACTTGTGCCGGATCTGTGCCCGATGACCTTGCGGCAGACAAACGCCCTGGTCACGGGCCTTATCGGTGGAGCCGAGGGGACTCGAACCCCTAACCCCTGCCTTGCAAAGGCAGTGCTCTGCCAGTTGAGCTACGGCCCCGGGAGCGGATCGTCCAGCCGGGACGGTCCGCACGGAGGATCAGCGTAGGTCGGGCGCGTTGGTGGCCTCGTGCCACAGGGTGCGCTCGTCGTTGGACGCCTTGACCTTCTTGAAGACCAGGGCTGCCACACCTACCACGCTGGCGATAACCAAGAGCTTCTTGAACACGGGGCAACCCCTCACACGTGACTACCGATCAGGCGGAATGCCTCGGCGAGCGTAGCAGGCAGACCAACGCGTTCGGCGCCCGACATCCAACGTCGAACTGCGGTCGCGGGGGAACCCCGGCGGCTGGAACGCCTGCCCGTCGAACGCAGGAGATCCTGCGTTCGACGATGTTGAGGTGGGGCTAGCTGGAATCGAACCAGCGACCTCAGAGTTATCAGCTCTGCGCTCTAACCGACTGAGCTATAGCCCCCTGTGGCGACGAGCAAGGTTACCGTACCGCCGGATGCGCGCCCAAATCGGGGCGCTCCCCTGCGGCGACGGCGACCAGGCGCCACTCACCGTACGTGCGGATCATGGGCGCCAGCACCGATCGGCCCCGCCGACGGCGCTCGGCTCCGGCGACCCTACCCGGAAAGGCCGCACCGGGGCCACCGCATAGTCGCAGCGCCCCGGTGCGAAGAGTCGAACCCTACGGAAGCAGACCGTCAGTCGCGCTCGGCGAGGGTCAACTCGATGCCACCGACCAGGTCGGCGCAGACGTTGTAAATGAACGCGCCGAGCGTCGCCAACGCGGTGAACAGCACCACGTTCACCAGGCCGATCAAGGCCGACGTGCCGATCACGCCCTTCGCGGTGATCCGGAAGGTCTCGGCGCCCGGCCCACCGCCCGCGCTGATCAGATCGGCGAGGCTGCTGTTCACGCTCTCGAACACGCCCATCGCGTCCAGCGCCAGATAGAGCACCGAGGTGGCGACCACCACCACGATGAACAGCACCACCGATACCGCGCCGGAAAACTTCATCACCGACCATGGATCGATCCGCTTGAGGTTCAGCCGGGCCCGCCGCGGTCCCCGGGACGCCGCCGAGTTGACGGTGCTGCGGGCCGCCCGGACCGCCTCGGTCACCCGGGCCGCGCCGACCGCCGCCGCGCCACCCACCGGGCCGGGCCGGTCACCCACCGGGCCAGACCGGTCACCCACCGGGCCAGACCGGTCACCCACCGAGCCGGGCCGGAACGCCGTCGTGGTCGCCCCCGCCGGGCCGCCCGCCGGTCGGGCACCGGTGGCCGCCGAACGACCGCCGTCTCCCGCCGCGGTCCGCGTCGGGTCGCCCGCCGTCGACCGGCCGGCGCTCGGCTGCGTACGACCGGAATCACCGGACCCGGCGGTGGCCGTGCCGCTGCCGGCGGACCCGGAAGCCGGCTTCTTCTCCGGTTTCGTGGCGGCCGGCTGCTGATCATCGCTGGGCTTGTCCGGAGCGCCGGGCGGAGGCGGCATGCCGGGTGCCCTGGTGAACTTGGGGGACGGCGGGTCAGCGGGGACTGCCGCCCGGCCGACCGCCGCGCGGCCGGTCGCGGGCGAGCCGCCGCCGGCGGCCTCCTCGTCGACCGGGGTGGTCGAGGCCCCCGCAGTCCCCGACTTCGCCTGTGTCTCCGTCATCAACTAGTCCTGCCCGTCAGGTTCGTCGGCGTTACGCGCGATTGCCACGATAGTCACGCCGTCCGGTAGGTCCATCAGCTTGACCCCCATTGTGTTCCGATCGCGAGTTCGGCGTACAGGCTTCACCGGAGTCCGGATGACACCACCGTTGCTCGTGATCGCGAAAAGCTCGTCGTCAGGGCTGATCACGACCGCGCCGACCAGCGCGCCACGGCGCTCAGTGATCTTCGCGGTGAGCACACCCTTTCCTCCCCGACCCTGGACCGGATATTCCTCGATCGGTGTACGTTTCGCGAACCCACCGTTCGTGGCGACCAGGACGTCCAGATCCATCCCTTCCTGGACGACCGCCATGGCCAGGAGCACATCGCTGTCCGTGAAACGCATCCCGATGACACCGGAGGTCGCCCGGCCCATGGGACGCAGCGCCTCGTCCGTGGCATTGAACCGTATCGCCTGAGCATTCTTGGACACCAGGAGGAGGTCGTCAGCCGGGCCGGCGAGCGCCACACCGACCACCTCGTCGCCATCGCGCAGGTTGATGGCGATGATCCCGCCCGAGCGGTTGGAGTCGAACTCCTCCAGCCGCGTCTTCTTGACCAGGCCGTTCCTGGTGGCCAGGACGAGGTACGGCGCCACCTGGTAGTCCGGAATCTGGATCACCTGGGCGATGTGCTCGTCCGGCTGGAAGGCCAGCAGGTTCGCCACATGCTGGCCGCGGGCCGACCGGCTGGCCTCCGGCAACTCGTACGCCTTGGCCCGGTAGACCCGGCCCTTGTTGGTGAAGAACAGCATCCAGTTGTGCGTCGAGCAGACGAAGAAGTGGCTGACGATGTCGTCCTGCCGCAGGTTGGCGCCGCTGACGCCCTTGCCACCCCGCCGCTGCGACCGGTACAGATCGACCTTCGTCCGCTTGGCGTAACCCGTCCGTGTGATTGTCACCACAACGTCCTCGCGGGCGATCAGGTCCTCCATCGAGACCTCGCCGTCGAACGGCATGATCTGCGTCCGCCGGTCGTCCCCCCACTTGGCGACGATCTCGCCCAGTTCCTCGGAGATGATCCGGCGCTGCCGCTCCGGCTTCTCGAGGATGTCCTTCAGGTCGGCGATCTCGACCTCGAGCTTCGCCAGCTCGTCGATGATCTTCTGACGCTCCAACGCCGCGAGCCGGCGCAACTGCATGTCCAGGATCGCGGTCGCCTGGATCTCGTCGATGGTGAGCAGCTCCATCAGGCCCTGCCGGGCCTGGTCGACGGTCGGCGAGCGCCGGATCAGCGCGATCACCTCGTCGAGCGCGTCCAGCGCCTTCACCAGACCACGCAGGATGTGCGCCCGTTCCTCGGCCTTGCGCAACCGGTACGCCGTCCGCCGGCGGATCACGTCGATCTGGTGCTCGACGTAGAAGCGGATGAACTGGGCCAGGTTGAGGGTGCGTGGCACCCCGTCGACAAGCGCCAGCATGTTGGCGCCGAACGTCTCCTGCAACTGGGTGTGCTTGTAGAGGTTGTTCAACACCACCTTGGCGACCGCGTCGCGCTTGAGGACGATCACCAGCCGCAGGCCGGTCCGCCCGGAGGACTCGTCGCGGATGTCCGCGATCCCGGCGAGCTTGCCCTCCTTGATCAGATCCGCCATCCGCTCGGCCAGGTTGTCCGGGTTGACCTGGTACGGCAGCTCGGTGACCACCAGGCTGTTCCGGCCCCGGCGGTCCTCCTCCACCTCTACCACGGCCCGCATCCGGATCGAGCCACGGCCGGTCCGGTACGCGTCCTGGATCGCCGTCGTGCCGACGATGAGGCCCCGGGTCGGGAAATCCGGTCCCTTGACGATCCCGATCAACGCGTCCAGCGTCTCGGCCTCGTCGACCTCCGGATTGTCCAGGCACCACTGCACGGCCGCGGCGATCTCCCGCAGGTTGTGCGGTGGGATCTTGGTGGCCATGCCGACCGCGATGCCCTCGGAACCGTTCACCAGCAGGTTAGGGATGCGCGACGGCAGGATCGTCGGCTCCTTGGCCCGGCCGTCGTAGTTGTCCTGGAAATCGACGGTGTCCTCGTCGATGTCCCGCAGCATCTCCATGGCCAGCGGGTCCAGCTTGCACTCGGTGTAGCGCATGGCGGCGGCCGGATCGTTTCCGGGCGAGCCGAAGTTGCCGTTGCCGTCGACAAGCGGGTAGCGCAGCGACCAGGGCTGGGCCATCCGGACCAGCGCGTCGTAGATGGCCGAGTCGCCGTGCGGGTGGAACTGGCCCATCACGTCGCCGACGACCCGGGAGCACTTCACGTAGCCCCGGTCCGGCCGGTAGCCCGAGTCGAACATCGCGTACAGGATCTTGCGGTGCACCGGCTTGAGTCCGTCGCGGACGTCCGGCAGGGCCCGGCCCACGATCACGCTCATCGCGTAGTCGAGGTACGAGCGCTGCATCTCGACCTCGAGCCCGACCGGCTCGATGCGGTCGCGGGAGAGGACGCCGCCAAGCGCCTCCGGCTGGGACGGCTCGACGTTCGAGGGCTCGGGAGTATCCGTCACAAGTCAACCCTTATCAGGAGTAAATACCGCGTATGGCTGTGGATAACGGCTGTGGAAACCGGCGAAACTGTGGATAACTGTGTGGACGGTTGACCCGCCGCCGCACGACGACGGGCCCCCGTCTCATCAGATGTCCAGGAAGCGCACGTCCTTGGCGTTGCGCTGGATGAACGACCGGCGGGCCTCGACGTCCTCCCCCATGAGGACGCTGAACAGCTCGTCGGCGGTTGCCGCGTCGTCCAGGGTGACCTGGCGCAGGGTACGGGTGGCCGGGTTCATCGTGGTCTCCCACAGCTCCGGGTAGTTCATCTCGCCCAGACCCTTGAACCGCTGGATGTCGTCCGGCTTCGCGGTGGCCTTCTTCTGCTGACGCAGCTTGATCAACCCGTCCCGCTCGCGGTCGGAGTAGGCGTACTGCGAGTCGTCACCCTTCCGGTTCCACTTGATCTTGTAGAGCGGCGGTGCCGCGAGGTAGACGTGACCCAGCTCCACAAGCGGCCGCATAAACCGGAACAGCAGGGTGAGCAGCAGGGTCTGGATGTGCTGACCGTCCACGTCGGCGTCGGCCATCAGCACGATCTTGTGGTACCGCAGCTTCTCGATGTCGAAGTCGTCGTGGATGCCGGTGCCCAACGCGGTGATCAACGCCTGCACCTCGTTGTTCTTGAGCACCCGGTCGATCCGGGCCTTCTCCACGTTGAGGATCTTGCCACGGATCGGCAGGATCGCCTGGAACCGCGGCTCCCGGCCCTGCTTGGCCGAACCCCCGGCCGAGTCACCCTCGACGATGAACAGCTCGGACTCGCGGGGATCGGTCGACTGGCAGTCGGCCAGCTTGCCCGGCATCGAACCCGACTCCAGCAGCGACTTGCGCCGGGCCAGTTTGCGAGCCTGCTGGGCGGCGATCCGGGCACGAGCGGCCTGGGACGCCTTCTGGATGATGGTCTTCGCCTCGCTGGGGTTGCGGTCGAGCCAGTCGACCAGCCACTCGTTGCAGACCCGCTGCACGAAGCTCTTCACCGGGGTGTTGCCCAACTTGGTCTTGGTCTGGCCCTCAAACTGCGGCTCCCGCAGCTTGACCGAGATGATCGCGGCGAGCCCCTCGCGGATGTCCTCACCGGAAAGCTTCTCGTCCCCCTTGAGCAGCTTCTTGTCGGCGCCGTACCGGTTGATCACACCGGTCAGGGCGGCCCGGAAGCCCTCCTCGTGGGTGCCGCCCTCGTGGGTGTTGATGGTGTTCGCGAAGGTGTAGACCGACTCGCCGTACGACTCGTTCCACTGCATGGCGATCTCGACCGCCATGCCGTCCTCCTCGGCACCGAACTCGACCACCGTCTTGTGGATCGCGTTCTTGGAGGCGTTGAGGTGCCGGACGAAGTCGGCGATGCCACCCTTGTAGCAGAACGTGACCTCGCGCGGCTTGCCGTCCTCCTCGTGGACCCGCTCGTCACGCAGCGAGATGGTCAGGCCCCGGTTCAGGAAGGCCATCTCCTGGAGCCGGCGGTAGATGGTCTGGAAGTCGAAGTCGACGGTCTCGAAGACGTCCGGGTCGGGCCAGAACGACACGGCCGAGCCGGTCCGGTTGGTCGGCTCGCCCTTCTCCAGCGGACCGGGCTTGGAGTTGGCGTACTGCTGCCGCCAGAAGAAGCCGTTCTTCTGGATCTCCACGGCCATCCGGGTGGAGAGCGCGTTGACCACCGAGACACCGACGCCGTGCAGGCCGCCGGAGACCGCGTACGACTTGCCGTCGAACTTGCCGCCCGCGTGCAACACCGTGAGCGCCACCTCGACGCCGGGCTTCTTGAGCTTGGGATGCAGGTCCACCGGGAAGCCCCGGCCGTTGTCGGTCACCCGGACGCCGCCGTCGGCGAGCAGGACCACGTCGATGGTGTCGCAGTGTCCGGCCATCGCCTCGTCGACCGCGTTGTCCACAACCTCCTGGACCAGGTGGTGCAGACCACGCTCACCGGTCGACCCGATGTACATACCGGGTCGCTTGCGGACGGCCTCCAGGCCCTCCAGCACGGTGATCGACTCGGCGCCGTACTCCTGCTTCTTCTGCGCTGCCACCCTGGCCACTTTCTCGCCCCCACGGCGCCGTACGGCGCGCGGACGCAGGTTCGGCGGGTCGCCGTCGGTCGACGCACGGACCGCCCGGGGATATTGTCCGGGTACGGGACTGAGTGCGCCGATCGCGCCAGCCACTCGCGATCGCGATCGGGTCGGAGCCGGCCGCCAAGGTCGACCAAGGCCGAGGTGGCCCCGACCGGCGCTCGCACCGGCTCCGCGTCTCGCATCAATCCTACTGTGCCGAGCCGACAGATTCTCCACACGGCACCCTCTGGAAGGCACCTCAGACGCTCGTAGCCGGCCGAACCGCGCAGGCCGCTACTCCCCCCACACGCGGGTGTCCCGATCACGGCCATCATGACCGGCCGGCCGGTCCGCCGACGCGCGGCAATGGGGCCGTCCGGGACGCGGGTTGGCACGGCGATCGGGGCTGGCCGGGCTGGCGATCGGGGCCGTCCGGGCCGCGCCAGGCCGGCACGGGGGTCCGGGCTGGCCGGGCTGGCGATCGGGGCCGTCCGGGCCGCCAGGCCGGCACGGGGGTCGCGGCCACCGCACGCCGTGCCGTAACTTTGCGTCGCCACCCGAGGAACTGGTCGACCGGATCGACCCGACCGAACTTCCGTACGCGCTGGAGGAAGCCGACATGGGGTTGGACAACGTCGCGGTGCAGTGGCCGCGGACCGGGCGGTTCTACGACCCGGTGGCGCCGGCGGAGTTCGTCGACTTCGGCGAGTTGGCCGAGTCGGTCGACGTCGAATCGCCGACCGCCGCGCTGGCCGGGTACATCGCCAAAACCGGCTCAGTGCGAGCCACCGCGTACACCGAACTTGTGGACCTGCTGCTCGGCCTGGACGGGGTTCTCTACGCCACCGAGGCCGCTGCCGAGGACGAGGACCCCGTGATCGACCCCGACGGCTGCGCGTGGATCGCCGGCGGCCTGGAGCGGTTCGTGGCCGGCCACCGGGACCGGGGCGAGGTGGTCACCTTCGACACCGTGGCCGAGGTGCTGCGCGCCACCCTCGCCGAAGGGCGGCTCGCCGAGCAGCAGCTGCGCTGGCTGGAACAGCGGTTGGACGCGTTGCGGGACGACTCCGGCGCCGCCCCGCAGTGGCGCTTCCCCCGCTCCGAACTGGCCGTGCTCGGCCAGTTCTACCGCCGCTGCGCCGACCGCGGCTTCGCCGTCTACGCCGACTCCTGACCCCTCCCTTTTCTCGTCGATCTAGGGCAGATGGTCGTGATTGGAGATCAAACAGTGACCATCTGCCCTAGATCGACGAGAAAAGGGAGGGGCGGGGGTTAGCCGTAGGTGTCGCGGGGGCCGCGGCCACGGACCCGCCTTGGCCCCCGGGACCAGGAGGGCGCCGCCGGGCCGTGGATATTCAACCGACGCACCACGTCATGTCCCACCACGGCCGCGATCTGCCGCAACAGCGAACCGCTGAGCAGCCGCAACTGGGTCGCCCAGGCGGTGGACTCGGCCTCCACCGTCAGCTCCCCATCGACCAGCTTGACGGGCCGGCTGTGCTCGGCGACATCCGCGCCCACGACCTTCGCCCAGGACCCGAATACCGTGGCTTCCGCGGTGGGGCGCTGCCATCCCCGGGCCTTGACCAACCGGGCCAGCACCGCGCCGAGCGGCTGCGGATCGCGCGGATCCGGGCCGGGCCCGGAGTAGCCGCGCGGCCGGCGCCGCTGGCTCGCGCCGGCACCGTCGGCAGACCCACCCGAACCTCCGGTACGCCGACCGGGCTGGCTCGTCCCCCGCCGCGCTCGCGCCGCGTCCAGCACCGCCCGGGCAAGCTCGGGACCCGCCGGGCCGTCACCCGCTTTACCGGCACCGGCCGGGCGGTCCGGCGACGGTCCGGCCGGCTTACCGGGCGCACCGGCGCTCGTCGCGTCGACCGGCGACGGTCCGGCCGACGACGGTCCGGCCGACGGACCAGGTGAGCCGGCACCGGTCGGGTCGACCCGGCTCAGGTCCGGCCGGGTCGGCCGGCCGCGGCGGGCGGCTCCCGAATCCGGCGCCCGGTCCCCGGACAGGCCGTCGCGGTCAGCCGGCACGACGCACCTCCCCCGTACCGACCTCGAACCGCGCGCCCCGCAGCACGTCCGGCACATCCTCCGGGACCGCGCAGGTGACAAGCAGTTGGCTCGCCTCGCCGACCAGCGCGGCCAACCGAGCCCGGCGACCGGTGTCCAGCTCCGCGAAGACATCGTCCAGCACCAGCACCGGTTCGATCCCGTCGGCCCGCAGCAGGTCGTACGCCGCCAACCGCAACGCCAGCGCGAACGACCAGGACTCGCCGTGGCTGGCATACCCCTTGACCGGCAGCGGTCCCAGGTTTAGCAGCAACTCGTCGCGGTGCGGGCCGACCAGGGTGGTGCCCCGCTCCACCTCGGCGGAGCGCGTCGCGGCCAGTCCGGCGGTCAGGGCGGCGGCCAGGCCGTCCCGGTCCGGCACCGGATCGGGCAGCTCCACCGACGCGCGGTAGCCGATGGCCGCGGCGTGCTTGCCGGCGGCCACCGCGTCGTACGCCTTGGTCAGGTGCGGACCCAGCGCCGCCACCAGGTCCAGCCGGCCGGCCAGCAGTTCGGCTCCGTGCCGCGCGAGGTGCACGTCCCACACGTCGAGCGTGCTCAGATCGCCGCCGCGCGTACCGCCGGTCTTGCGGGCCAGGTACGCGGTGCGCAGCAGGGCGTTGCGTTGCTTCACCACCCGCTCGTAGTCGGCCCGGACGCCAGCGAACCGGGGTGCCCGGGCGACCAGCAGGTCATCCAGGTAACGGCGCCGCTCGGCCGGGTCGCCACGGACCAGCTCCAGGTCCTCGGGGGCGAACAGGACCAGCCGCAGGGCGCCGAGCACGTCGCGGGCGCGGCGCACCGGCGAGCGACCGAGTCGGGCCCGGTTCGCCTTGCCGGGGACGATCTCCAGCTCGACCAGCAGCTCCCGGCCCTCGTGCGCGATGGCGCACCGGATGACACCCGCGGTGGCACCGGCGCGGACCAACGGGGCGTCGGTCGCCACCCGATGGCTGGCCAGAGTCGCGACGTAGCCCAGCGCCTCGACGAGGTTCGTCTTGCCCACCCCGTTCGGGCCCACGAGCACGTTCCCGCCCGGCTCAAGATCGATTGCTACCCGCTCGTACGACCGGAAGTCGACCAGTTCGAGCCGGCGGACGTGCACGAGGAGACCTTTCCTGCTCGCGATCGGGACGCGAGCCTATCCGTCGGCGGGGGTGACGGCGTGCCCGCCGAACTGCTGACGCAGCGCGGCGACCGCCTTCATCGCCGGCGAGTCGGTCTGCCGGGACGTGAACCGGGCGAACAACGCCGCCGCGATGACGTTCATCGGCACCGCGAGCCGGACCGCCTCGTCCACCGTCCAACGGCCCTCGCCGGTGTCCTCGGCGTAACCGCGCAGCTGCGCCAGCTCCGGATCCTGCTCCAGCGCCCGATCCATCAGGTCGAGCAGCCAGGACTTCACCACTGACCCCTCCCGCCAGGACCGGAAGACACCCGGCACGTTGGTCACCAGTTCGGATGCGGCCAACAGCTCGTAACCCTCGGCGTAGGCGTGCATCAGGCCGTACTCGATGCCGTTGTGCACCATCTTGGCGTAGTGCCCGGCGCCGACCGGTCCGGCGTGCACGAAGCCGAACTCGCCGGCCGGCTTGAGCGCGTCGAAGACCGGCATGAGCCGTTCCACATGTTCCTCGGCGCCACCCACCATCAGGGCGTAGCCGTTCTCCCGCCCCCAGATGCCGCCCGAGACCCCGACATCCAGATAGCCGATGCCCCGGCCGGCCAGTCGCTCGGCGCGCGGCCCGTCATCACTGAACCGGGAGTTCCCACCGTCGATGATGATGTCACCCTCGTCGAGCACACCGGCCAGCTCGTCGATGGTGGCGTCGGTGACGGCTGCCGGAACCATCACCCACACCGCGCGCGGGCCGGTCAGCTTCTCAGCGAGTTCAGCCAGACTGGCCACGTCGCTCAGCTGTGGATTGCGATCGAACCCGATCACCTCGTGGCCTGCGGCGCGCAGCCGTTCGCGCATGTTGCCGCCCATCCGGCCGAGACCGACAAGACCGAGCTGCATGGTGCTACCCCTTCGACGATGGTGGTGCGAGCCTGTCGGGCCCCGGGTCAGTGCCGAACCAGCCTCAGCGGGTGACCCGGATCGGCATGATCAGGTATCGGTACCCAGGAACCGGCTCCCCATCCTCGGTCGAGGGAGAAATCACCGCGGGCTTGAAGGCGTCCACGAACGACAGCGACGCCGTCGGCGAACCGATGTTCTGCAGACCGTCGATGAGGTACTGCGGGTTGAAGCCGATGGTCATCGGCTCGCCCGTGAAGTTCGCGTCCATGGCCTCGCTGGCGCGCGCCTCCTCGGTGCCGCCGGCCTCCACGACCAGTCCGTCACCACTGAAGCTGAGCAGCACCGGCGTGGTCCGCTCGGCGACCAGGGCGACCCGCTTGACCACCTCGACCAGGGCGGCCACGGTGACCTGCGCCTGGGCGTTGGATGTCGCCGGGAAGAGCGAGCGGACCGGCGGGTAGTTGGCACCGTCGAGCAACCGGCTGGTGGTCCGGCGAGTCCCCCCGGCGAAGCCGATCATGCCCTCGCCGGCGGTCCCGTGCGCCAGCGCCACCGTGACCTCCCCGCCCAGCGGGCCGAGTGCCTTGGCCGTGTCGTGCAGCGTCCTCGCCGGCACCAACGCGTTGACGCTGACGTCCGGGTCGTCCGGTTGCCACGGCATCTCCCGCATCGCCAGCCGGTATCGATCCGTGGCCAGCATGACGAGGGTGTTCCCGTTCAGTTCGAGACGAACCCCGGTCATCATCGGCAGCGTCTCGTCCCGGCCGGCGGCGACCGCCACCTGGGCCACCGCGGCGGCGAACGCGGCGGCGTCCACGGTGCCCGCGTTCGCCGGCATCTCGGGAAGTGTCGGGTAGTCCTCGACCGGCATCGTCGGCAAGGTGAACCGGGCACTGCCGCACACCAGTTCCAGGTGGGCCCCGACGGCGGCGATGTCCACCGGCTTCGCCGGCAACGCCTTGGTGATCTCAGCGAGCAGCCGCCCGGAGACCAGTGCGGCACCGTCCGCGTCGGCCTGCACGTCGACGCGGACCTGGCTGGAAACCTCGTAGTCGAAGCCGGAGACGTGCAGGCTGCCGTCGGTGACCCGCAGCATCACCCCGGCCAGTACCGGAACTGACGGGCGGCTGGGCAGGCTCTTGGCCGTCCATGCCACCGCATCGGCGAGCGCGTCGCGCTCCACTCGGAACTTCATGCCTGCCTCCGCCTCGACGTCAGCGACCACTCTCTCATGCCGACGACACCTAACCGGCCCGGCCAACCGTGCGGGTCCAGATGCACCTTAGGGCGTGAAGGCATCGGCTGGGGACCCGACCCCCCGCACTTTGAAGATCTCTTCCTGGCCGGGGACTGGCCGATGGTGCAATCCACAGAATGCCCAACGCCGATGATTGGTTTTTGTCTCTCAGAAGATAAAACTCATCGTCTTCATCGGTGCTGTGCAAACTGTGGAGAACCGACGTTTACCAAGGTCAGCGGCGTGCGGACCGGTGAGTTAGCTGTGGATGGCCTCGGGATAACCCCCCGTGTGGATCCACAGCCCCGCTCCGTCGACGAGTTGTCCACGGTTATCCACCGGTTATCCACCGGGTTACCCCCCGGTTTCTCCCCAGCCTTGTGGACAACGGATCCTCGATGATTCGAAGTTTTCCCCAGAACCTTCAACAGGCTGTACACAGGGGAGGGTCGATCGGTGGACAAGGCCGAGGTTGTCCCCAGGCATCCACAGCGTCGTCCCCAGGGTTTGTCCACAACCTGTGGGTAACTGTCCGCTGTCACAGGGTGAGTTATCCACCGTCGGTGGATAACGTGCTGTGGACAAACGGCCGGGGCTGGGGACAACCGAGGCCTTGTGAGGAGGCTGAGGCCGGCCGAGATGACCGGAGCGCGGAGTCGGGCTACAGCCGCGGCGGGCAGATCGTGGGCCCATGAGCCGCGGCGGGCAGCCAGGGACCGAGGCCCGGCCACCTACAGGTCGGCCGGTGCGGGCAGACGGCGCAGTCGGCGCTGGTCCGCCACCACGGACGCGGGCGGCAGGGTCGAACGGTGGGCCGGGCGGTGGGCCGGGCGGTGGGCCGGGCGGTGGGCCGGGCGGTGGTGGTCAGCGGAGGTCAGGTGCTTTGTTTGATCCGGTTGGTCAGCTCGGCGATCTGGTTGTAGAGCGACCGACGCTCGGCCATCTGCTGGCGGATCTTGCGGTCGGCGTGCATCACGGTGGTGTGGTCACGGCCGCCGAAGGCCTGGCCGATCCGGGGCAGCGAGAGATCGGTGAGCTCCCGGCACAGGTACATGGCCACCTGGCGGGCATTGACCAGCACCCGCGACCGGGAGTGGCCACGCAGATCCTCCAGGCTGACCCCGAAGTAGTCGGCCGTGGAGACCATGATCTGGTCGGCGGTGATCTCCGGCCCGGAGCCGTCCGGAATGAAGTCCCGCAGGACCTCCTCGGCGAGGGACAGCTCGACGGTCGACCGGGTCAGGCTGGCGAACGCGGTGACCCGGATGAGGGCTCCCTCAAGCTCCCGGATCGAGTTGGACACCCGGGAGGCGATGAACTCCAACACGTCCGGTGGGGCGAAGAGACGCTCCTGGGCGGCCTTCTTCTGCAGGATCGCGATCCGGGTCTCGAGGTCGGGCGGCTGGATGTCGGCGAGCAGTCCCCACTCGAACCGGGTGCGCAGCCGGTCCTCCAGCGTGGCGAGCTGCTTCGGCGAGCGGTCCGACGTGATCACGATCTGCTTGTTGGCGTTGTGGAGCGTGTTGAAGGTGTGGAAGAACTCCTCCTGGGTCCGCTCCCGGTTCTCCAAAAACTGGATGTCGTCGATCAGGAGGATGTCCACGTCGCGGTAGCGGCGCTGGAACGCGCTGGTTTTGTCGTCCCGCAACGAGTTGATGAAGTCGTTTGTGAACTCCTCGGTCGAAACGTACCGGACCGAGCGGGCATTGCCCAACGTCGTGGCGTAGTGCCCGATGGCGTGCAACAGGTGGGTCTTACCCAGCCCCGAACTGCCGTAGATGAACAGCGGGTTGTAAGCCTTCGCCGGCGACTCCGCCACCGCCACCGACGCGGCGTGGGCGAACCTGTTCGAGGAACCGATGACGAACGTCTCGAACATGTACTTGGGGTTGAGCCGGTTGCCCTGGGTCGGCTCGGGCACGCCACCGGGCCGACGGTCGTTGCGCGGGCCGAGGCTCTCGCCGTACCGCGGCTGGGAACGCTCCGCGGGCCGCTCGGGAGGCCGAGGCTCGGGCCGGCGCTCGGTGGCCGGCCCCCGACGCTCTCCCGGTGCCGGCCGCCGCGGCTCTGGGTACGGCGCGGCGAACAGCGCCTCCTGACCATCCCGACCGGACGGCGCGGCGTTCCGGTCCGCGACGTGCTGGGCCGAGCCGGCGTGCTGGGCGGACCCGGCGTGCTGGGCGGACCCGGCGTGCTGGGCGGACCCGGTGGACGGTTCGGCCGCGTACCGGTCGACCGGCTCCGCCGCGACGGACCTGTCCGGATGGCTCGGCGTCCGGGACGTGAGGTGTTCGGGATCACCCGTCCGACCCTCGTTCCGGTAGGCCGGCCAGTCCTGGTCCCGGTATCCCGCCGGGTCGGCCCGGTCCGGCCCGGTGTCCGGGGAGGATATGCCGGACCGGATGTCCGCCGGGAAGTCCGGACCGGAACCGCCGGGTCCCGGATCGGACCCCGCGGAGTCCACGACCACGGCGCTGCCGTAAACGGTGCCGGTCGGGCGCCCCTGACCGTCCTCGGGTGCGCGCACGGTCACCGCCACCTGGATCGGGCGGCCGAGTCGCCGGGAGAGCACCTCGGTGATCGACGGCCGCAGCCGGGACTCGATCACGTCGCGGGTGAACGCGTCCGGCACGGAAAGCAGGGCGGTGTCCTCGACGATCGCGCGGAGCCGGGTCAGCCTGAGGTAGGCCCGCTGCTGCGCCGAGCCGATCTCATCGGCCAACTCGTCCGTCGTGGCCAACCACACCGCGGCAAGGTCGATCGTGTCGGCCACCGTCGCGCCACCCCCTCGCCTCTGCGTCCCGACCGCCGCCGGTCCTCCGACGGCCGTCCGGCCTGCCGCCGTGCTCGAGCAGGCAGGATGTCGCACCCCCCGGCGCCGATACCGGTGGCTGTCCACAAGTTATCCACAGCCTGTGTATCGACCGATTGTGGCTCCCACATCGCACGTTCGTCTGACCCGCCCACGCCGCCACGGCGCGTGGCGTGGGCTACCGTGCGAACGATCGAGGAGCTTTCCCGGTTTTGCGCGGTAGCGACCGGGACTGCTGACGCTGACCGGCAAACGGGCACGCTAACAGCGTCGTCCACAACCGTTCAACCGTCGCGGGTCACCGGGCCGTCGACGTGCGGGGGTCCGGGCTGGTTTCGGCATCGGTGTCCGGGTCAGTGCGGGGAATCGCGGGGGTTTGACGGTGCATTGCGCCGTGCGTAGGCTGGAACGGCTGCCTTCTTGCCCTCTGCTAGGGTGACGAGTGCTCGCTGTTCGCGTGCCGCCCGGTCGGCTCCGGTCACCGGCGACCACCGGGCAGCACCAACCCGAGGCCGCCACCGCGGCGGCCGACGCCAGACCACCACACGACCCCGACGATCAGTGTCCGGGGCGTACGAAGACGGAGAGCCTGACGTGAGCAAGCGCACGTACCAGCCGAACAACCGCCGGCGCGCCAAGACCCACGGCTTCCGGCTGCGCATGCGCACCCGGGCCGGGCGGGCCATCGTCGCCAACCGACGGTCCAAGGGCCGGGCCCGCCTGGCGGCCTGAGCGCCACCGGGGCCGATCCGCAGGACAAGGCAGTCGTGCTGTCCGCCGCACACCGACTGCGGCGCAGCTCCGAGTTCGCCGCAGCGATCCGGGGTGGCCGTCGGGCCGGGCGGGGCAGCCTCGTCGTACACCTGCGGATGCCCGCCTTTCCGGCGGCCGACCGGCCGCCATCGCCGAAGCCGGCTCCGAGCGGCGGTACGCGGTCCACGACCGAGCCGCCCCGGGCCGGCTTTGTCGTGTCCAAGGCGGTCGGCAACGCGGTTACCCGCAACGCCGTACGACGGCGGTTGCGCCATCTGGTCCGGGACCGGATGGACGGACTGCCGCCCGGTGCCGATCTGGTGGTGCGGGCGCTTCCCGAGGCGGCCGGGGCGTCCAGTGCACGGCTGGGTCATGATTTGGACGCGGCACTGGCCGCGGCCCGGGCCCCGCGTCGACCGAACCGGGGGCGTCGATGACCGAACCGCGACGACCTGCCGCCCGCACGGTCGGTGCCCGAGTGCTGACGGGTGCGATCGTCGCGTACCGTCGTTGGATAAGCCCGGCACTGCCGGCCCGCTGTCGGTTCCACCCGACGTGCAGCGCGTACGCCCTCGAGGCGGTGACGCGGCACGGAGCGTTCCGGGGGACCGGCCTGGCGGTCCGGCGGCTGCTCCGGTGCCACCCCTTCCACCCCGGTGGATATGACCCGGTACCGGTGCCGGGCCGCCGCCACGTCGATGTGACTGGAGCCTGAGAATTGAGTCTCGACTGGATCTACTTCGCGATTTCGTGGATCCTGCTGGCCTGGCATTCGGCCTGGGACGCCATCGGGGTGCCGGCGGGCTCGGTGCTCGGCACCAACTGGTCCTGGATCCTGGCGATCGTCTTCCTGGTGGTGACGGTCCGGGTCATCCTGTTCCCGGTCTTCGTCAAGCAGATCAAGTCGCAGCGGGCGATGCAGGCGCTCCAGCCGCAGGTGAAGGCGCTCCAGGAGAAGCACAAGGGTGACCGGGAGTCGCTCCAGAAAGAAATGATGGAGCTGTACCGGAAGGAAAAGGCCAACCCGCTCATGGGCTGCCTTCCGATGTTCCTCCAGATCCCGGTCTTCCTCGGCCTGTTCCACGTGCTGCGCCGGCTCGACCCGGGCAAGAGCGAGTTGAACAAGGTCCTGTACGGATGGACGGTTGAGCAGTTCGACAGCGCCTCCATGGCGACGCTGTTCACCGCGCCGATCGCCGGAAAGTTCGGCTCGACGGCCGAGGAACTCGCCGCGCTGAACGCCAACGGCACCACTGTCAAGATCATGGCCGGCGTGCTGGTCCTGATCATGATGCTCACGACGTACCTGACCAGCAAGCAGATGATCCTCAAGACCGGTTGGGCGCAGGACCCGCAGCAGCGGATGATCCAGCGGCTGATGCTCTACGGCATCCCGGCCTCGCTGTTGATCTCCGGCGCTATCTTCCCGATCGGTGTGATCATCTACTGGGTTACCAACAACCTCTTCACCCTCGCCCAGCAGCAGTGGGTGTTGCGCAAGTTCCCCCCGCCGCCCACCATGTCGCCCTCCGGCAAGCCGGTGCCGGCGAAGACCGCGGGCAAGCCGGCGGCCAAGACCGGCCCCGCGCAGCCGGCGAAGTCCGGTGGGTTGTTCAACCGGGCGAAGGCGAACGGCGCGCAGCCGGTCACCCAGCCGGCCCCGGAGAGCCGGGCGCTGGCGCCCAAGCCGGGCGCCAAGCCGGTCAACCCGAAGAAGAAGCGGCCGGCGAAGCGCCGGTGACGGCCCGTCGCCCGGCCCGCCGGACGCGGAGCAGGCGGAACCGCGCCGCCGCGAGGCCGGTGCGGTTCCGCCAATCGCCCCCGCGCGGCGGGGCGAGGGCGCGAGGATGCCCGCATGAGACGTGCCCCGGGCCACGGCGACCTCCCGCCGGCCGGGGAAACCAGCGGACCGCAGGGTCCGGCCGATCGGATACGGAGATGAGACGGTGACCGAGACCAGCACGCCACGTGCCGAGCAACCGCTGAGCGAGGATGCCGACACGGCGGTCGCCACGGCCGAGTCGGCCGACGTGGCCGGTGAGCGCGAGGACGCGGAGCCCGCCGAGGGCGGCAACGGTGGGGCCGCGAAGGGCGGCAACGACAGCGACCTGTTCCGGCAGAGCGAGATCGCCGCGGACTACGTCGAAGGACTGCTCGACATCCTCGACTACGACGGGGACATCGACGAGCTGATCTCCGGTGGACGGCCGATGGTCGAGGTGGTCGGCGGCCGGTTGCAGGCCCTGGTCGGTCAGCGCGGCGCCACCCTGGAAGCGCTTCAGGAACTGGCTCGGCTCGCGGTGTACCGGCAGACCGGATCGCCGAGCCGGTTACTGCTCGACGTGGGCGGCTACCGGGCCACCCGGCGCAAGGAGCTGGCCGCGGTCGCCAAGAACGCGGTGGAGAAGGTCCGCGAGTACGGCGAGCCCGTCCGACTGGACGCGATGACGGCCTTCGAGCGCAAGTGCGTGCACGACGTGGTAAACGCGATGAGTGGGGTGGAGAGCGAGTCGGAGGGTGTGGAGCCCAACCGGCGGATCGTCGTCCGCCCGGTTGACTGACGCATGATCGACGACACTGGTGATGGTTCCGGCCCGGGTGGTTCACCACCCGGGCCGGAGCGTGTCCCCCCGGAGAGCGACGACACCGACGGCCCATCCGCCGAGGCGGCTGCCGGTGTGCGCCGCGCTGCCACCACCCAACCGCCGGACCTGGCCGGTTCCGCTGGCGACGCCGGTTCCGGCGTACCGGTACCGCCGGGATCGGCCGACGCGGCCACGGCGCTGTTCGGCGCACGACTGCCGCTGGCCGTCGCGTACGCCGAACTGCTCGCGACCGACGGCGTGGTGCGCGGGCTGATCGGTCCCCGGGAGACCCCCCGCCTCTGGGAGCGGCACCTGCTCAACTGCGCGGCCCTGGCCGAACTCATCCCCGCCGGGCGGCTGGTCGTCGACGTGGGATCCGGCGCCGGCCTGCCCGGCCTGGTGCTGGCCATCGCCCGACCGGACCTGGACATCGCGTTGGTGGAGCCACTGGCCCGGCGTACCGCGTTCCTCGACGAGGCGGTGGCGGCACTCGGCCTCGCCGGCTCCGTGACGGTGGTGCGGGGTCGGGCCGAGGAGATTCCGGGCGCCGGCTACCCGCCCGCCGACATCGTCACGGCCCGGGCGGTGGCCCCGCTCGACAAGCTGGCCCGATGGTGCCTGCCGCTTGTCGACATCGGCGGCAGGTTGCTTGCCATGAAGGGGGCATCGGCAGCCGGCGAGGTGGCGGAGCACCGCGGCGCGGTGCACCGGCTCGGCGGTGACGACCCGGTGGTACGCCAGTGCGGCGTCGACCTTCTCGACCCACCGACCACTGTGATCGACATCCGCCGGGAGCGGGCTGCCGGTGGCGCGCGGTCCGCGCGCGGTGGACGTTCCTGACGTACCCGTTGAACGATGCCATGGCCTACGGGACGACCCTCCACATGGGATCGTGCGGCGCGCCGTGCGGGCGCGCCACGACAAACCAGCCGGTAGTGGACGGGTCAGGGCGTATCGGCACCACACCCTGACTCGTTCGGTTGGTGACTCTCGACCGAATGGTGGGGAGCCGTGGCCTCAGCCGCCCGTCGGCCGTAGGCTGGCCGCGCGTCGATAGTGTGGATCCGGACGCGATTGGGCGATGCTCGACAGGCCCGACGCTCATCGCCGGCCACACGCTTCGCCCGTACGCGCGGACGTGAGCGCGGCGGTGCCGACCCCCATCCGGAGCGGGCAGGGATCACACGGTGCAGAACAACGGTAGGTACGACGAGTCAGACGTGGTCGATCCGCACGGAGACCGCGCCACCGTTTCACGTGAAACAACCGACTACGACGGCTGGTCGGCGAGCGGACGTTCCCGCATGTCGTACCCCCAGGTTGAATCGGACGGATCGTATGTTCCGCAGCCTCGGGTGGCTCCCGCCGCGCCGGCGCCGTCCTGGGAGGAGCGTCGGCAGCCACCGGTGACGCCCGCGTTCCAGTCGCCAGGAGCCGCACCGTCCGAGCCGACCGCCGGTCCGGTGGCAGCCGAACCCCCGCCTGGCCGATCCGTGCCGGACCCGAACGGCCCCGCCTTCCAGGGACCGACGTCGGCGACTCCGACCTCGGGGCCGCCGGCTGGTCGGGTTGGGCCGGTGTCCGCTCCGCCGACTGGTCGGGTCGGCCCCGTGTCCGCTCCGCCGACTGGTCGGGTCGGCCCCGTGTCCGCTTCGTCGGCTGGTCGGGTTGGTCCGGCTTCGGCGCCGGTTTCGGGCCAGCCGTCGGCGCCCCTGACCGGCACGCCACCGACGCGTCCGGTGTCGACGCCGCCGGGCGGCCGCTCCGAGCACGTCGGGCGGGCCGAAGTTCCCCGGCCGCCCGACGTGACCGGACGTGCCGAGCACCCGACGGATGCCGTACGGTCGGGTGGCACCGCGCCCGCTGGGACGCCCCATCCCTCCGCTGCGGACGCCTACCCCACCGATGCCCCGGTGGACGACGGTGCCGGTTCGGTGGCCCTCCCGGCCGCACCCCCCGACGACGAAGACCCACCCCTGGCTATGGAGGCTATGCGCGCCGTGCACATTCTCAATCCGAGTGGTGAGGTCACCATGCCGCGCCCGGACCAGCCTCGGATCATGTGCGTTGCCAACCAGAAGGGAGGAGTCGGCAAGACCACCACCACGGTGAACCTGGCGGTCGCTCTCGCCCTGCACGGGAACCGGGTATTGGTGGTGGACCTGGACCCCCAGGGCAACGCCTCCACCGGACTCAACGTGCCGCACCACACGGGAGTCCCGGACGTCTACGACTGTCTCATCGACAGCGCACCGATCTCAGACGTGGCCCAGCCGGTCGAAGGGATCCCGAACCTCTGGTGCGTACCCGCCACCATCGACCTGGCCGGCGCCGAGATCGAACTCGTTTCGGTGGTGGCCCGGGAGTCCCGGCTGTCGCGGGCGATCAGTGCCCACCCGGACCAGTTCGACTACGTCTTCATCGACTGCCCGCCCTCGCTCGGCCTGTTGACGGTCAACGCGCTGGTAGCCGCTCGGGAGGTGCTGATCCCGATCCAGTGCGAGTACTACGCGCTGGAGGGCCTGAACCAGCTCATCAACAACATCAACCTGGTACGTCAGCACCTCAATCCGAACCTCGACGTCTCCACGATCCTGCTCACCATGTACGACCGGCGGACCCGATTGGCCGACGCTGTAGAGCAGGACGTGCGCAACCACTTCGGTGACAAGGTGCTCCAAGCGGTGATCCCCCGCAACGTGCGGGTGTCGGAGGCTCCCAGCTACGGCCAGTCGGTGATGACCTACGATCCCGGTTCGCGGGGGGCAACCAGCTACTTCGAGGCGGCCCAGGAGATCGCCGAGCGGGGCGTCCGAACGGCCGTGGGCCGGAATGCCTGAGGTCAGAACAAGTGGGAGGCATGGCATGAAGAACCGTCCGCGCGGCGGGCTCGGACGCGGGTTGGGGGCGCTGATCCCGACCGCACCCGTGCAGCCGGCCACGGCGGCTGCCATCGTCCCACCGGACGGCCAGTCGGCCACCCAGTCGAACGCCGACTCGGGATCGTCATCCCCCACCGAAGCCTCGGACCTCACCTCGGGCGGATACGAGGATCGGCTCGCCCCGGTCCCTGGGGCGCGGTTCGCCGAGATCCCGGTCGACGCCATCGAGCCGAACCCGAAGCAGCCCCGTCAGGTCTTCGACGAGGACGCGCTGGAGGAGTTGAAGGCTTCCATCCAGGAGGTCGGCTTCCTGCAGCCGATCGTCGTCCGGCAACTCGGTGGCGAGCGGTACGAGCTGGTGATGGGAGAGCGTCGGTGGCGGGCCGCGCAGGCCGTCGGCCGGGAGTCGATCCCGGCGATCGTGCGGGACACCCGCGACGACGCCATGCTGCGGGACGCGCTGCTGGAGAATATTCATCGGGCCAACCTGAATCCGCTCGAAGAGGCGGCCGCGTACCAGCAACTGCTCGACGAGTTCGGTGCCACTCACGAAGAGTTGGCCCGCCGGATCGGCCGTAGCCGGCCACAGATCTCCAACACGCTCCGCCTGCTGAACCTGCCCCCGCAGGTGCAGAGCAGGGTCGCCGCCGGGGTGCTCTCGGCCGGTCACGCTCGGGCGCTGCTCGGCTTGGATGACCAGGCCGCGCAGGACACCCTGGCGAAGCGGATCGTCGCCGAAGGACTGTCGGTCCGGGCCACCGAGGAACTGGTGCAGCTCGCGCTCTCCGACGGATCGGCGGGCAAGGCGTCACCGGCCAAGCGCCGGGCAAAGCCGCACGCCCCGGGGCTCACCGAATTGGCTGACCGCCTGTCAGATCGGTTCGACACCCGGGTGAAGGTCGACATCGGCCGCAACAAAGGGAAGATCACGATCGAATTCGCCACAGTGGACGACCTGGAGCGGATCGTCGGGATCATCGGGACGGAGAAGCAGTCGGAGGACTGAGCCGACCGGGCTCGCCGACCGTCCTGTGCACTGATAACCACGTCCCATCTACCACCGGCCGTGGATCCACTCGGATCCACGGCCGTCGCGCTGCAGGGCCCTCCTCCCAGGCGTCCGGCTGGCCGGGCTCCGATGCTTACCGCTCCGGGGTGGGAACCGGCGCGCCCGACCCGAGTCATGCCGGGGCACGGCGAACCCCACGCAAGGTTTCACGTGAAACGACGACGAGACCCGGCCGCGGGCGAGGTGCCCTCACTATCCACAGGGGTTTTCCACAGGCGGTCACGTTTCACGTGAAACCAGGCGTCAGCGGGGGTGTGAGCCTGTGGATAACGACTCCATACGCCGGCTGGTCGGCCACCGGCGGGCTCCCCGGAACCGGCCGCGGTCCGTTCGGGGCCACCTGATCCCTGTTCGAATCCACCAGCCGACAGGCGAGAGATCGTCGCGGCGAAGGGTTCCGCCGGCCGCAAATCCCACCCACGACAGCGACTCGCAAAAGGGCTATGGTCACCCTCGTGCCCCACACCCCTCCCGCCATACCAGACTTCACGAAATGGCCCTCCTTCCCCTTCGAGGGTGCTCTCCGCCTCAAGGAACTCGAAGACCCGGTGCCGGTCGAGCCGGCCCGCAAGGGTGAGGACGGGAACGACTGCACGGCCTGCAACGCGCCCGATGACGCGTACATCTGGGTCAGCGATCGATGGCGCGTCCGGACCATGGACAGACCGACCGGGCTGCCCATGGTGTTGATCCTCGAGTCCAGGTCTCACCTCGATCTCGGTGACCTGCCCAACCTGCTCGCCGCGGAACTGGGGGTGATGACGGTCCGCCTGGAGCGAGCCATCCGCTCGCTCGACGGCGTCGCCCGCGTGCACGTGAACCGCTGGGGAGACGGCTCGGCTCACCTGCACATGTGGTTCCTGGCCCGACCGTATGGCCAACTTCAGCTTCGAGGGACGTTCCTGTCGCTATGGGACGCGATCCTGCCCCCCATCCCGGACCGGCAGTGGCGGGAGAACCTGGCACTTGTCGCGGCGTGGCTCGCCGAGTTCGGCGGACGGCCGTTGGCGGAACCGCCGCGGATCCAGTGGCAGGCGCCGTCGAGCTTCAGCCAGACCGTCCCGATCGATCCACCGGCGACGCCCGACGTGTCGGTAGCGGAGGCGGAGGCTCCGGCTGGCGAAGCGGACGGGGAGAACGATCAGGCTGCCCACGCCTCGGAGGACACCGGACGACCCGCCAGCATGCCGGAAGGGTGGGACCGGCCCGCAGGGCCGGCTGCGGAGGGCACCGGACAACCCGCCGGTTCCGCCGGCGCGCCGGGAGGAGTTGACCGGTCCGCGGGGTCCGCCGTGACGGGCAACGGGCCCGCCGGGCCTGTCGCTTCCGCCGTGGGCGGCAACGGACCCGCCGGGTCGGCCGCTTCCGCCGTGGACGGCAACGGACCCGCCGGGTCGGCCGCTTCCGCCGTGGACGGTGGCCGGTACGCGGGAGAGGGCGGCCGGTCCGTGGACGTGGTCCCGCCGGCCCGGGGATTCCCGCAGGGATGACCACGCGGGTGGCGCGCCAACCGGCGGAACCACCACCGAGGTCCCGGAGCGCCCTGAGGGTACGCCTCGAAGCTGAGGTCCGAGATCCGCTGCCGGCCGCTGGCGCACGCTACCGGCCGTTTCACGTGGAACGTCGGCGCCCGGCCGGATTCGCCGTCGCCAGCGCCAGTCTCTGCGGGACCGTCGCGCGCACCGTTTCACGTGAAACGGTGCGCGCAGGGAACGGCCCGGACCAGGCCGGCGCAGGGAACGGCCGACGCCTGCCGTTGTTCCACGTGAAACACGGGCGCGGGACGGCCTGTTGCCCGTCACGGCGGACCCTGCGGACCCGGTCACTTCCTCCCGGCACGCCGGCGAAGGCGGGCCCGGCGCGGGCCGCCGGCCGGGCGGACCGCAGAGCCGGGATCAGCCGAGGCGGGATCAGCCGAGGCGGGCCGCCGCGCGAGCGACGAGCGCTCCCAGCACCTGGCCCAGATCCAGGCCGGCTGACCGGACGGCGAGTGGCAGGAGGGAGGTCTCGGTGAGGCCCGGCGAGACGTTGATCTCCAGTACGTGCGGGTCGCCGCTGTCGTCGACGATCAGATCGACGCGGGACAGGTCGCGTAGTCCGAGTGCGGTATGCGCGGCGACGGCGATCTCGGCAACCCGCCCTGCCGTCGGGGCCGGCAGCCGGGCCGGCGTGTGCCAGGTGGTGAGCCCGGCCGTGTACCGGGCCGCGTAGTCGTAGACGCCGTCCCGGGGCACGATCTCCACCGCCGGCAGCGCCACCGGGCCGTCGCCCAGGTCGACCACGGAAACGGCGACGTCCATCCCGGGGACGTACCGTTCCACAAGCGCGGTGGTGTCGTACGCGAAACAGCCGACCATCGCGGGCGGCAGTGACGCGCTGTCCCGGACCACCGCGGCGCCGAGTCCCGACCCGCCCTGCGCCGGCTTGACCATCAGGGGCAGCCCGAGCCGGTCGACGATCCGGTCGAGTACGGCGACCGCACCCAACTCGGAGAACCGGTCGTGCGGCAGTGCCACCCAGTCCGGAGTGGGGATCCCGGCCTCGCGGAGGACCGCCTTCGCTGACGGCTTGTCCCAGGCGAGCCGGGAGGATCGGGCGTCACAACCGACGTACGGGACGCCGGTCAGGTCGAGGACGCCGCGCAACGAACCGTCCTCGCCGGTGGCGCCGTGCAGCGCGATCACCACCGCGTCGGGCGGGTCGGCCTGGAGAGCCGGCAGCAACGCCGCGTCGGCGTCCCGGAGTTCCGCCTCGATGCCGATCGAACGGAGAGCGTCGAGCGCCCGCCGGCCCGACCGCAGCGACACGTCCCGTTCGTACGACAAGCCGCCGGCGAGCACCAGCACACGCAGCTCGACGGCGGTCGACCCGGTCGTCGGGGGCAGCGGGAGGACTGGTGCGATCGGATCGGTGGGGTTGGTGTCCATGCCGGAGATCATGCCAAGCCGGGGCGTGGCTCCCGGGTCCCGGGCCGGTCACCGGCAATCGGCCCGGCGCCGAAGACCCGCCGCATGTCGGCCTCCTGCTCCAGCACGCCAGCCAGCCGGCGAACACCCTCGCGGATCCGCTCGGGCGGCGGGAAGGAGAAGTTGAGCCGCATGTTGCCGGCGCCCGAGCCGTCGGCGTAGAAACCGACGCCGGGAACGTACGCGACGCGGGCGGCGATGGCACGGGGCATCATCGCCTTGGCGTCCAGGCCCTCGGGCAGGGTGGCCCAGACGAACAGGCCACCGTTGGGCTCGGTCCAGGTGGTGTCCTCGGGCATCAGGTCGGTCAGGGCGGACAGCAGCGCGTCCCGGCGTTCCCGGTAGACCTCCCGGTAGACCTTCAGCTGCTGCCGCCACGGCATGGTGGACAGGTAGGTGGCCACCGCCGCCTGGGCGAACGCGCTGGGACACAACACCTGCGCCTCGTTCGCGATCACCAACTTGTCCCGGACGGCGTGTGGGGCGAGAATCCAGCCGACCCGTAGTCCCGGGGCGAAGGTCTTGGAGAACGTGCTCAGGTAGAAGACGCCGTCGCGGCGCCGGGCCCGCAGCGGTGCGGGCGCCGCGCCGTCGAAACCGAGCTGCCCGTACGGGTCGTCCTCCACCACCAGCAGTCCGGCGCGTTCGCAGATGTCCAACACCCGTTCCCGGCGTTCCTCGCTGAGCGTGACACCGGTCGGGTTCTGGTACGTCGGGATGGTGTAGAGGAACTTCGCCCGTCGACCGGACCGGGCCACCTCCGCGATGGTCGCCTCCAGCGCCTCCGGCACCAGGCCGTCGTCGTCCATCGCGACGTGCACCACCTGCGCCTGGGCGGCCTGGAACACGCCGAGCGCGCCCACGTAGGTCGGACCCTCGGCGAGCACCACATCCCCGGGATCGAGAAAGAGCCGGGCGACGAGGTCAAGTGCCTGCTGGCCACCGACCGTCACCACCACGTCCTCCGGGGACGCCCCGCAGGCCACGTCGATGCCGGAGAGTGCCATCACCTCGCAGATGCGTTCGCGCAGATCCAGCGTCCCCTGCCCGATGCCGTACTGCAACGTGCTCGTCCCGTGCTCGCTGGCCAACTGCCCGAGCATCTCGCCGACCGCGTCCAGCGGCAGTGCGGCGATGTAGGGAGCGCCACCCGCCAGCGACACGACCTCCGGACGGCTCGCCACCGCGAAGAGCGCCCGGATCTCGGATGCCGTCATGCCGCGCACCCGCTGGGCGTACCGGTCGGTGTAGTCGTCGAGCGTCGTGCCGGTCATGACATCACCTCGATCGCGTCGCCGGGAGCCGGCGATTCGGCGGGTACCGCTGGTTCCGTCGATCCTAGACCCGTCTCCGCCAGCGGATACCCCGGCCGAACCGGGGGTCCACATCGCGGACCGGACGAGAACCGGGTCCCACCCGAGGACACGTGTGAATCGGGCTGTCCCCTCCCTCGCCGCGACGTTCCGGCGTACGATCGCTCGTTGGGGGCCGAGGCGGCGGCGCGGTGCCGATCGCGAAGTTTCACCCGCGGGCCCGGAGTGTGGGGATACGCCGATGTCACGACGGCTGGTCAGCTTGACCCTCGACACCCTTGAGGATCTGCCCCGGCCCTGCCGGCAGTGCGTCTACTGGGAACTCGACCCGGTGTCGGCCGACCGCGCCTGCGCCGCGGGTGACCCAGGGCTGGAGAAGGAGGCATGGGTCTCCCAGACGCTGCTGGAGTGGGGGTCCTGCGGCAAGCTCGTCTACGTCGACGGCATGCCGGCCGGTTTCGTCATGTATGCCCCACCGGCGTACGTGCCCCGGTCCATGGCCTTCCCCACCTCGCCTGTCTCCGCCGACGCGGCGCTGCTCACCACCGCGCACGTGGTCGCGACGTTCGCCGGCGGTGGACTCGGCCGGATGTTGGTCCAGGGAGTGGCACGCGATCTCACGAAACGGGGCATCAAGGCGATCGAGGCTTTCGGTGACGCCACGTTCGACGGGAGCGGCGAGCCGACCGGCGGATGCGTCGCGCCCGCCGACTTCTTCCTGGCCGTCGGGTTCAAGACCGTCCGTCCGCATGCTCGCTATCCGCGGCTGCGGCTGGAGCTGCGGACCGCGCTGTCCTGGAAGTCCGACGTCGAGTACGCGCTGGAGAAGCTGCTCGGGTCGATGAGCCCGGAGACGCTGCTCCGCCCGGTCCGGCCGGCCACCCGGTCCGGCATCTGACGCCCGGACCGCCTCGCGAGCCCGTCCGCGCCCCGACGCGGCGTGCCTAGGCGGAGAGCGCGGCCCGAAGCTCGCGTACGTCGATGGAACCGGTCGGCACGTCCTGCTCCTGCGGGTAGTACATCCGCTGCACCGCCGCCACGATCGCGTCCACCACCCGGTCCCGGAAGAGGGGGTCGACCAGGCGTTCCCGGTCCACCGGGGAGGTGAGATAGCCGACGTCCACCCGCACCGCGGGCATCCGGGTCAGCCGCAGCAGTTCCCAGGTCTTGGCGTGGGTGTGGCAGTCCCGCAGCCCGGTGCGGACCACGATCTCCCGCTGCACGAGACCGGCGAGTCGCTCGCCCATCGTCGAGGTCACCCCGCTGCCGGTGCCGTAGTGATAGGTCGCGACACCGTCCGCCTCGGGATTCGGGTGGCCGTCGAGGTGTAGTGAGATCAGCAGGTCGCCACCGAGCTGGTTGGCCAACTCGGCTCGGGCAAGGTCGGGCAGCGCCGCCGTGGGCGCCGGCCCTCGGGTGAGGTGGACGCGCATACCGGCGGCGCCGAGCCGACCTTCGAGCCGGCTCGCCAGGTCGTACGCGAGATCGGCCTCGACCCAACGCAGCGACCCGTCCGGGACGACGAAACCGGGGTCGACACCGCCATGCCCCGGGTCGATCACGATCACCTTGCCGACCAGGTCCGGGCCGGACTGCCGAAACGCCTCCGACTCACGCAGCCACTGCGGGCGTCCGCCCACGACCTTGCGACCGAGCCGGCGGAGCGCGTGCATCGTCTGCGGCCCGCAGGTGCCGTCGGAGGCGAGTCCCACCTCCCGCTGGAACTGGGCCAGGGCGCGGGCCGTGCGTACCCCGTAGATGCTGTCCGCACGGCCGACGTCGTACCCCATCTCCAGCAGGCGTTCCTGTAGCGCGCGGACGTCCTCCCCGCGCAGTGGGTCCGGCACCGAGTGGTAAAGCGTGCGGGCGCCGAGTCGCCAGCGGGCGGCGTCGAGGGCCCGCCAGGTCTCCGCGCCGACCTGACCGTCCGCGCTCAGCCCGCGGCTCTGCTGGAAGGCACGAACCGCCCGGTCGGTCGCCGTGTCGAAATCGTCGAGGCCCGTCACGCCGCCGTCCAACAGGTCGAGTCCGACCAGCACCGAACGGATCTCCCGGACGGCCGGGCCTCGGTCACCACGTCGGATCGGGCGCACGTGAACCTCCTCTGCCTGCGGGACCGCCAGCCGCCATAGCCCGGCGGACGACGGCCCTCGGGAGCCTATCGCGCCCCGAATCCCCGGCCGGCCGCTTGGCAGAGTATGCCCATCCTGTGGCGTCCGTACCGCCTCGACCCGGTGCGGGTACGAAGGAGGCCCCGCACCGACGCGGAAGCGTCGACGAGGGGCCTCCCGAGCGGTCACATGGCGGCTTCGATGAGCCGAACCAGGTCCCCCTTGGGCTTGGCGCCGGCCACGGACTGGACCGGCTGACCACCCTTGAATACGGTAAGTGTCGGCACCGACATGACCCGGTACGCCATGGCGGTCTCCGGGTTCTCGTCGATGTTGAGCTTGACGATGGTGACCTTGTCCCCCATCTCACCGGCGATCTCCTCGAGCAGCGGCTCGACCTTCCGGCACGGCGCGCACCATTCGGCCCAGAAGTCCACCAGGACCGGCTTGTCCGACTGGAGCACGGCACTGGTGAAGGTGGCGTCGGTGACCGCCTGTGTAGCTCCCACTGGGACCCTCCTCGGGGGTTGTGTTGTTGTCAGTCCTGCAGCGTCGCGATGAACCGTTCGGCGTCCATCGCCGCCGCGCATCCCGTACCCGCGGCGGTGATCGCCTGGCGGTAGGTGTGGTCCACCAGGTCCCCGGCGGCGAACACCCCGGGAACGCTTGTGTGCGTGGTCGGCGAGGTCACCTTCACGTACCCACTGTCATCGATGTCTATCTGTCCGCGGAACAGTTCGCTCCGCGGGTCGTGGCCGATCGCCACGAACACCCCCGTGACGTCCATGACCCTGGTCTGCCCGGTGTGCGTGTTCAGCACCCGGACACCGGTCACCTTGCCATCCGCCCCGAGGATCTCCTCCACGATCGTGTTCCACTCCACACGGATCTTCTCGTTCGCCAGCGCGCGTTCGGCCATGATCTTGCTGGCCCGGAACTCGTCCCGCCGGTGGATGATCGTCACGGTCTCGGCGAACCGGGTCAGGAACGTGGCCTCCTCCATCGCCGAGTCGCCCCCGCCGACCACCACGATGTGCTGGTTGCGGAAGAAGAAACCGTCACAGGTGGCGCAGGAGGACACGCCGTGACCGAGGTACTCCTGCTCGCCCGGCACGCCGAGCGGACGCCAGGCCGACCCGGTGGACAGGATCACCGCGCGGGACCGGTAGACCGTCTCACCGACCCGTACGGTGTGCGTCCGACCGGAACCCGGCTCCCCGGTGTCCACCAGTTCGACCGAGGTCACGTCGTCGGTGAGGAACTCCGCGCCGAACCGCTCGGCCTGCTTGCGCATGGCGTCCATCAACTCGGGGCCCATGATGCCGTCCGGGAAACCGGGGAAGTTCTCCACCTCGGTGGTGGTCATCAACGCCCCGCCGGACTGCACGCCCTCGATGACCAGCGGCTTGAGGTTCGCCCGAGCCGCGTACACGGCCGCCGTGTAGCCGGACGGTCCCGAGCCGATGATGATGAGGTTGCGGACCTCGTCCACTGCCGTCTCCCGATCTGTGTATGGTCACCGCCCGGCACGCCGTCCGGCCGAGCCGTCCGACCGCCGCGCTGGTATAGCCGGCAACTGCTGAGCAGAACTCATCGTACGAACCGGGGATTCCCGATTCGGGCATCCGGTGGGTCACGTCACGCGACCGACCTCAGTCAGCCCGCGTCGGTTCGCTCACCCTACCCGGCGACTGTCCCGGGTGTCGGCTCCCGAGCCCGGCAGGCCGCAGCTCGGCCCGGAAACCCACACCCACCGGGCGCCCGCGCCGTCCGTGAATACGGTCACCACCGCCGGCCTGCCCCGGTACGCGGCCAGGTCCACCAGCTCCACCGTGACCGGCCTCGCCGAGTGCTCCGCCGCGACGGCGTCGAGGCAGGCACCGAGCGTCACCGCGTCGGTCAGTCGGGCCAACTCCACCGGCGGCACGGCACCTTCGTCGGGGGCGGTCTCCGGTCCGATCCCCGGCATGCCGGGGGTGGACGCGGGAGCGGGCGCGTCCTTGGCGGGGCCGGTCATCGTCGCGGCCAGCGGCAGCGTGTCGACGTCGTAATCGGTGCCGGAGACCCGGGGCGGTACCGCCGACGGCGCGCGCAGGACCTCGCCGGCGCCGGAGTCGGCCGAGGTGGCGGCGTTGTCGCTCGAATCGTCCAGTGCGGACAGTGTGCCGAACCGCCCGAGCAGGCCGGCACCGCCACCGATCACCGCTACCACCAACACGGCGAGCAGGACCGGTCTGGCCGTCTTCGACAAGCGCCGGCGCCGGATTGGGCGGTCAGCGGTCGGTCGGGATGCCGGGCGAGCGGGTGTCGGCCGGTCGGGTGTGGGTCGGTCGGGTGTGGGTCGGTCGGGTGTCGGTCGGTCGGGTGTCGGGTGCGCACGATCGCTCCGCCGGATCGGCGCGTGCGGGCCGGCGGTCTCCCGGGGGCGCGGCACCGGGGTGCCCGTCCCGGCCGCCGCCAGCGCCGTGTCCAGGCGGTCGGCCACCATCGGCGGTAGCTCCTCCGGCCGGACGCCCCAGTCGGCCAACTGGTCCCGCACCGCCGCGACCGCGGGGGCCAGATCGGCGTACGCGGCAGCCCAGGCCGGATCCTCCTCGACCAGCCGGCGAACCTCCGCCTCGTCCGGGGTGCCGTCGAGCGCCCCGCCGACGAAGTCGGCCAGCCGGTCCAGGTCGACCTCGCTGAACTGGCCCGCCGTCACCGTTCCTCCTGACCGTCGCGCCCGGTGTGCACCGACTCGGATCCGACGTTGTCCACCGGGCCGGGGTTCCCCCGCGTGACGGGCGGCACGCCCGAACTGGCCGAGCTGTCGGCGGGAACGGGCGGGCGACCCCGCAGGTGACCGAGCCGGACGGCGAGCCGGGCCCGACCCCGGGCGCATCGGCTCTTCACCGTGCCCTCGGCCACGCCCAGGATGTCGGCGGCCTCCGCGACCGGATAACCCTGCACGTCGACAAGCACCAACGCGGCCCGCTGCTCGATCGGCAGGGCGGCGAGCGCCTGCCGGACCACCAGGGCGAGGTCGTGGTCGGCGGCCGGCGCCGCCGGTTCCCGACCCCCGTGGTGACCCGGATCGTCCGAGCGCGAACCATCGGGCAGTGGCACGGTGGGATGCGCCTGCCGGCGCCGCAGCCGGTCCAGGCAGGCGTTCACCACGATCCGGTGCAACCAGGTGGTGACCGCCGAGTCGCCCCGGAACCGGGCCGCCGCGCGGTGCGCGGAGAGCAGCGCGTCCTGCAACGCGTCGGCGGCCTCCTCCCGGTCACCGGTGGTACGCAGCGCGACCGCCCACAACCGGTCCCGATGCCGGCGGAAGAGTTCGGCGAAGGCGTCCGGATCACCGGCGACGTGGGCGCGGAGCAGGTCGCCGTCGTCAGCGCGGTGGTCCGCCGGTCCGGTCACAACCCGTTGACCGTGATCTCCTGGACGCTGATCCGGTACTTGCCGTCGTCGTCACGGGGGAATTCGGTGATCCAGAACAGCAGGTACTGGTACTTCGTGTCGGCGTCGAAGGCGGAGAAGGTCATGGTGGGCGTGTCGTGCTCGATCATCGGCTCGCCGATGCGGCTGGTGAAAGACGATACGATCTGCGTGTCCGCGGCCTTGCTGCTCTCACTCGGCGCCGTGGGACCGGTGCGCAGTTCCGCGCTCGTGCCCGGGGCGGAGAGGGCGAACTGGACCGACTGGAGGGTCCGCGGCTCCTTCAGATCGATCAGGATGCCCATCCCGCTCTTCACCTTGCTGAGCGGGTCGTTGTAGCTCTCGGTGTCCCAACCCTCGTCCGGGTCACCGTCCACCGCCTTGTCGATGTCGCGGAGTTCGGTGCGGGTGCCCTCCGGGTCGATGACGCGTACCTGATCGGCGTTGAGCTCGATCGGCTGGGGATTGCCCGGCGGCTCGGCGGTGGCCCCGGCGCTGGTGTCCGACCCACCGGGCTGCGCGGCCGGAGTGGTCCCCGCCGAGCCCGGGTCGTCGTCTCCGCCGCCGGCCAGCGCGTTGACGCCGAGGAGCAGCCCGACCAACGCGACCACGAGCAGCCCGGCCACCCCGACGGCGATCTTCCGCCGGCCGCCGCCCGTCGGCTCGGCACCGTCGTCGGACCGACCGGCGAAGCGGAGCGGACCGCTGTCGTCGAGGTACTCCTCCTGGGCGATGTCGAGCCGGCCCAACTCGGCGGCGAGGACGTCCGAGGACGGCGGCTCGACCGAGGGATCGAGCAGGGTCATCGTGAGATCGTCCAGATAGGCCGGCACACCGGCCCGCGCCTGCCGCGGCGCCGTGAGACCGCCGGCGGAGTCGCGCAACGCGTCCGGCAGGCTGGCTCGTCCCCGCCCGGCGGTCCCGCCGGTGAGGGTGGCCTCGTGGTGCGGCCAGTGGCCGGTCAGGGCGAAGTAGAGGACACCACCGATGGCCCGCACGTCCGTGGTGCGGGAGTCGGAGGAATCCGCCCGGGCGTCGGCGAGGACCACCCGCCCGTCGTCACCGACCATGACCGTGCCCGGGTGGATGTTGCCGTGCACCATGCCGGTGGCGTGCACCGCGGCGACGGCTCCGGCCACCGAGTGCGCGATGGTGGTGGCCCGCGCCGGGTCCAGGCAGCCGTCCTGGGCAACAAGCTCGCGCAGCGACCGGCCGTCCACCCATTCGCGCACGACGTACGCCCGGTCCTGTTCGTCGATGGCGTCGTAGACGCCGACCAGGTTGGGGTGGATCACCCGGCTCGCGGTGACCGCGGCCTGGAGCATCTCGACCGCGGAGTCCCCACCGGGATACCGCAGCACGACGGCGACCGGACGACGGAGCACGACGTCAATGCCGCGCCACACCTGCCGACCGGCACTGTCGTCGTTGATGTGCTCGGTCAACTCGTACCGCTCGGCAAGGACCTCACCGGCGGACGGAGCATCGACAGAGGCGGTCAGGGGGGTGCCCTCGTCCGCCTCTCGACCCTCGCCGACCTGGGTCACCCGTCCTCCCTCGGTGATGGTGACGATCGATGGCATCGTTCTGGTGGGCATCGGAAGTCCGCTCCGCCGTCCGCTGATCGCGTTGTCGGCGAGCGTCCCCCACTAGCCTAGGTGCTGTCGGCACCCGCCGAGAGCGACCTTACCCGGCTCCGACCGATCCCCGACACGTCATCCCTCGATGACTGTGCGTCGGCCCCGCACCCGGGCGGCCGAGACCGGTCGGCGACTCCCGGCCGTGGCCGGTCGCCCGATCCAGGCTGACGGATGCGGTGAGCCCGCCCGATGCCGCCTGATCAGCGGCCGAGCCGGCGCCGAACCATGCCCACCACCTCGGTGATCTCCCGGATCCGCAGCAGCATCGCCAGGCCGAGGTAGGTGCCGCCGATCGCGGCGCCACCGACGACCAGCCCGGCGGCGGCCTCGATCCAACTCGGCGTGTCGCCGCCCGGCAGCAGATTGACCACGAGTACGCCGACCAGGGCGGAACCCGCCGCGGCGACCAGCACCTTGCCCATGGTCCGCAGGATCCCGCCGAGCCCGATCCGGCCCACCCGGGGACGGAGCAGCCAGGCCGAGACGACCGCCGCGGCGACATAGGAGACGGCGTTGCCGATCATCATGCCGGCCGCCGCGAAGGTGGCCGAGAAAACGAGGTAGAAGCCGATGTAGAGGAGCACCCGCAGGGCCACCACCGGAATGTTGATCAATGCGGGGGTACGGGTGTCCGGCAGCGCGTAGTAGGCGAAGGTGAACAACTGGCTGAGCGCGAACGGCACCAGGCCCGCCGCCGCCGCTCCCAGCACGGTGGCGGTGGCGGCGGCGTTCTCGCCGGTGAAAGCGCCGTACCGGAAAACCACCACGGAGATCGGCACGGCCAACACCGCGTAACAGACCGCGATCGGCGCGAGCACCGCGGTGACCATCCGGGTGCCGCGGGACAGGTCGGCGGTGAGGTCGGCGTACCGGCCGTCGGCCGCGGCCGCGCTCATCCGGGGCAGCAGCGCCGTGATGATCGACACGGCGATGATGCCGTGCGCCATCATCAGCAGCAGGAACACGTTGTTGTAGATCAGAATGCCGGCCGAGTCCTCGCCGCCCGCGCGGGTCAGTAGGTTGACCACCGCGAAGACGGCGATCTGGCTGACCCCGACGTAGCAGATCATCCAGGCGCCGAGCCGGCCCAACTCGCGCAGGCCGAGCGCGCCGAAGTCGAACCGCAGACGCCACCGGAAGCCGACCTTGCGCAGCGCCGGCATCAGGCCCGCGGCCTGCACCGCCACGCCGAGCAGGGTCCCGCCACCGATAAGCAGTACCCGTCCGACCGTCATCTGGTCCGGCTGGATGATCTCCGCGCCGAAGACCGCGATGTAGACCGCGCAGACGGCGATCACCACGAGGTTGTTCAGGATCGGAGCCCACATCGGGGCGGCGAAGTGCCCCCGGGTGTTGAGGATCGCACTGACCAGGGCGCTGATCCCGGTGAAGAACAGCATCGGCAGCATCAGGTACGACAGGCCGGTGACCAGGCCCCGGTAGTCCGCCGACTGCCCGCTGGCGTACAGCGCGGTCAACCCCGAGGCGAGCAGGAGGGCGACCGCGACGGCCGCGGCGAGCGCGATGACCGCCAGGGTGAGCAGCCGTTGGGCGTACGCCTCCCCGCGATCCGGGTCGGCCTTGCGCCGACGCACCAGCACCGGCACCAGCACGCTGGTGAGCACACCACCGAGCAGGAACTCGTAGACCTGGTTCGGCAGGAACTGCGCGGTCGTGTAGGCGTTGCCGATCAGCTCCCCACCGAGGGCCGCGCCGATCATCATGGTCCGGACGAACCCCGTACCCCTGCTGATCAGGCTGCCGACCGCCATCACCGCGCTGTTCGCAGCGGCACTGGCCTCGGCGACCTGCTCGGTCGGCGGCGCGTTGGCCTCCACCGCCGGCTGGTTGAGCGGTTCGGCGGCGATGAACGCGCCGTCAGGGTCGCGGGCGTCACTGTCGACCGGGCGGGGCCCGCCGCCGTCACCCGCGGCGTTCGCGCTCCGGTACACCCGGCCGCCCATGTGATCCTCCCAGGGGATACGACGGCCGGGACCCGCCCGTCGGCTGCCTCCAGACCCTAACCAACCCCGTTGCCCGGTGTCCCGGGCGGACCGCCGGACCGATAGGCTGGTGATCCCATGTCCGAAACCTCCGCACCGGGCGCGGCCCAGCTCACCGCCGCGCAACGCAACGCCGTCGCAGAGCTGCTGCGTGTCTCCCCCGTCGCCGACGAACTGGGCCGCCGGTTCGCCGCCGCCGGTCACGAACTGCACCTGGTCGGCGGCTCGGTACGCGACGCGCTGCTCGGCCGGCTCGGCGAAGACCTCGACTTCTGCACCGACGCGCATCCCGACGAGACGCTGCGGGTCCTCAAGGGCTGGGCGGAGGCGATCTGGGAGACCGGTCGGGAGTTCGGCACCATCGGGGCGCAGCGCGGCGGCCTGCGTCTGGAGATCACCACGTTCCGGGCGGAGTCGTACGACCGGGTCACCCGCAACCCGACCGTCCGCTACGGCACCAACCTGATCGACGATCTGGAGCGGCGCGATTTCACAATCAACGCGATGGCGGTCAGCCTGCCCGAGCACCGGTTCACCGACCCGTACGGCGGCCTCGCCGACCTGACCGCCCAGGTGATCCGTACCCCCGGCACCCCGCAGGAGTCGTTCGGCGACGATCCGCTGCGGATGCTGCGGGCCGCCCGGTTCGCGGCCCAACTGCGCTTCGCCGTCGCGCCGGAGGTCCGCGCCGCGATGGCGGCGATGGCGACCGACCTGGACCGGATCACCCCCGAGCGGATCCGGGACGAGTTCAGCAAGTTGCTGTGCGGCGTGGACCCGATCACCGGGCTGCGGCTGCTTGTCGACACCGGACTCGCCGACCGGTTCCTGCCCGAGCTGTCCGGACTGAAGCTGGAGATCGACGAGCACGCCCAGCACAAGGACGTCTACGAACACACCCTCACCGTGGTGAGCAACGCCGTGCGGTTGGAGGAAAGCGGACCCGACCTCGTCCTGCGTCTGGCCGCGTTGATGCACGACGTCGGCAAGCCCGCGACCAAGGCGGTCGCCCCCGACGGCCGGGTCAGCTTCCACCACCACGAGGTGGTCGGGGCGCGGCTGACCAAGCAGCGGATGAAGGCGCTCCGCTTCCCCAAGGACGTCACGACCCAGGTGGTCAACCTGGTCGCGCTGCATCTGCGGTTCTACGGGTACGGCCGGGGCGAGTGGACGGACTCCGCGGTCCGGCGGTACGTCACCGACGCCGGTGACCTGTTGCCCCGGCTGCACAAGCTCACCAGGTCGGACTGCACCACCCGCAACCGGCGCAAGGCCCGCCAACTGGCCGAGGACTACGACGCCCTGGAAGAGCGGATCGGGCGGATCCAGGCCGAGGAGGACCTTGCCCGGGTGCGGCCGGACCTGGACGGCAACGCCATCATGGAGCTGCTCGGGGTGCCGCCCGGCCCGATCGTGGGGCGGGCCTGGAAACATCTCAAGGATCAGCGATTGGAACGCGGACCACTCAGCCGCGCCGAGGCGGAGGCCGAACTGCGCCGCTGGGCCAGCGACCAGGGCATCACCGGCTGACGAACCGCTTCACCGGGACCGGTGCCGTCGGGGTCAGACTGTCGGGCGCCCGTGCCAAGCTTGGGCCATGTGGTGGACCGTGCTCGACTCGCCGATCGGTGAGTTCTCCGTCGGCGTCGACGATGACGGCGTCTGCGGGACGGCCTTCGGCCCGGTAGCGAATGTGGCCGACGAGCCGGCCGATCCCCGGCTGCGCGTCGCGGTCGCCGAGTTGCGCGCGTACTTCGCAGGGGAGTCGACCGCCTTCACGCTGCCGCTGTCGGTGCCTCGCGGTTCCGTGTTCGAGCGCGCCGTGTGGCGGGAGTTGACCCGGATCCCGTACGGCGCCACCAGGACGTACGGCGAGGTGGCCGCGATCCTCGGTGACCCCGGCGCGGCGCGCGCCGTCGGGGTGGCGTGCAACCGCAACCCGATTCCGGTGATCGTCCCCTGCCATCGCATCGTCGGTGCCGGCGGCAAGCTCGTCGGTTTCGGCGGTGGGTTGGACCGCAAACGCCGACTGCTGGAGCTGGAGGCGCGGGTCGCGTTCGAGCGCGCCTGGACCTGAGACCGCGTCAGGGGCGCCACCGGAGGCGGCCTCCGCGGGCGAAAATGTGCGCCGATCGGCCATTGTCCCGGCCGTCCCGATGCTGCAGGATCTTGCTCGACTTTCTCGTTCACCTATCTCTCACGGGGGGATCTCGTATGTCTGAACAGCAGGACAGCCAGGCCATCGGCCGCCGGCGGTTGCTCCGCCGGGCGGGCACCGTCGCGGCCGGTGTGGCCGGCGCCGGGGTGGTCTCGGCCGCCGCGGCGGGACCGGCCCAGGCGGCGCCCGGTGAACCGGTGGTCCAGGGCCAGACCGTGACCGCGGGCGCCACCACCACGGGCATCACCAGCAGCGGCACCGGGGCGACCCTGCAACTGGCGAACACCCGGCTTCAGGGCGATTTCGCGTCGCCGGCGCTGCGTATGGCGCCGAGCGGCATCGACCTGGCCGGGGACGCGCCGCTCGGCTCGATCGGCATGGATGAGGGCTACAACCTCCGCGTCGCGACCTTCGAGTACGACGGCAGCTCCCTGACCGACTACGTCCACACGTCGGGCAACGCCAACCGGATCGTGCCGATCCAGCCGCAGCGCGTGATCGACACTCGGAGCGCGGCCTCGCGCGCCCGCATCATCAACGCCGCGGGCAACCTGGACAGCAGCGGCCGGGTGATCGGCGGCCGGACGATCCACGTCGACCTGTCGGACTTCCTGTTCTACGCGGACGCGGTGTTCGGGAACCTCACCGTCGTCTCGCCGGTGGCCGGGAGCTTCCTTACGCTGTACCCGTACGGCGGGTCGCGGCCGGTGGCCTCCAGCATCAACTTCTCGGCCGGCGCCGTCCTCTCGAACGCGTACGCCGTGGGCGTCGGATACGACGACAATTACAGCGACGCCGTCTCCATCTTCTCGGGCACGACGGCCCACGTCATCCTCGACATCACCGCGGCCGTCGTCGGCGTCGGGGAGGTGGAACCGCTGATCATGGGCGCTGGCGCCGCCCGCGGCGCGAAGGCCCAGTCGGATCGTGCGGTGCTGGCCAAGAAGGGTAAGCCCAGCTGGCGCAAGTGACCGCCGCCGGAGCGGGCCGGGCAACCGGTCCGGTCCTCGGCCGGTAGGAACCGGACGTATGACCGGCTCGTCGACATGCTTGACCGCGCGCCGCGCACCTGGCCGGGACGACGAAAGCGGTGGGGCCGGATCCACTCGGATCCGGCCCCACCGCCGCTTTGCCTCGTCTCGCGGTCGGTCGACGGCGCCGTCAGCGCTCGACGCGGCCGGCGATGAAGTCCTCGACGGCCTGGTGGGCGTCGTGGTCGGCGTACTGCTCCGGCGGCGACTTCATGAAGTACGACGACGCGGAGAGGATCGGACCACCGATCCCGCGGTCCAGGGCGATCTTGGCGGCGCGGACGGCGTCGATGATGACGCCGGCCGAGTTGGGCGAGTCCCAGACCTCCAGCTTCAGCTCGGCGTTCAGCGGCACGTCGCCGAACGAGCGACCCTCCAGCCGGATGTACGCCCACTTGCGGTCGTCGAGCCACGGCACGTGGTCGGACGGGCCGATGTGGACGTCGCCCTTGGCGACCTCGTGGGGGATCTGGGAGGTCACCGACTGGGTCTTGGAGATCTTCTTGGAGACCAGCCGCTTGCGCTCCAGCATGTTCATGAAGTCCATGTTGCCGCCGAAGTTCAGCTGGTACGTCCGGAGCAGTTCGACGCCCCGGTCCTCGAACAGCTTGGCCAGGGCGCGGTGCACGATCGTCGCGCCAACCTGGCTCTTGATGTCGTCACCCACGATCGGCAGGCCGGCGTCGGTGAACTTCTGCGCCCAGACCGGGTCGGAGGCGATGAACACCGGCAGGGCGTTCACGAAGGCACAACCGGCGTTGATCGCCGCCTGCGCGTAGAACTTGTCGGCCTCCTCCGAACCCACCGGGAGGTAGGAGACGACGACGTCGACCCGGGCGTCGCGCAGCGCCTGTGCCACGTCCACCGGCTCGGCACCGGACTCCTCGATCATCTCGGTGTAGTACTGCCCGAGGCCGTCCAGGGTCGGACCGCGCTGCACGGTCACGCCGGTCGGCGGCACGTCGCAAAGCTTGATCGTGTTGTTCTCGCTGCCCACGATGGCCTCGGCGAGATCCATCCCGACCTTCTTGGCGTCGACGTCGAAGGCGGCGACGAACTGGACGTCGGAGACGTGGTAGTCGCCGAACCTGACGTGCATCAGACCCGGGACGCGGTCGTTCGGGTCGGCTTCGCGGTAGTACTCCACGCCCTGAACCAGGGACGAGGCGCAGTTCCCGACACCGACGATGGCGACGCGGACGGAGCCCATCGGGTTTGCCTCCTTGTTGGTTTTCACGGCCGCTCCTGCTCATTCCTGGACCGTCCAGGCGGAGTCGGGCTGTCATCTGGTGAATGTGTGCCGGCCGGTGGTGAGTCCGTGCCGGCCGGTGGTGGCACCGGGTCGGCCGGAGGTGAGTCCGTGGCCGGCCGGCTGGCCTCCGGGGGCCGGCTGGCCTCCGAGAGCCGGCCCTCGGGGGACCGACCGGAGCGCTCGTTGGCGATCAACTCCTCCAACCAGCGCACCTCGCGCTCGCAGGCGTCGAGGCCGTGCCGCTGGAGTTCCAGCGTGTACGCGTCCAGTCGGGACGCGGCTCGGGACAACACGTCCCGCAGTCCCTCCCGACGTTCCTCGATCTTGCGGCGTCGACCCTCCAGGATCCGTAGGCGGGTCGCCTGGTCGGTACGGGCGAAGAACGCGAAGTGCACGCCGAACCCGGTGTCGTCATAGGTTTCCGGACCCGCCTGGCCGATCAGCTCGGCGAAGCGCTCCTTGCCCTCGGCGGTGATCGTGTAGACCACCCGCCCCCGCCGACTGGTGAGAACGGGGACCTCCTCGGGGTTGGCCGGGGTGCCGGTCGCCTCCGTGATCAGGTTCGCCGCCTGGAGACGGCGCAGCGTGGGGTACAGCGATCCGTAGCTGATCGCCGCCCGGATGGCGCCCAGCTTGGCTACGAGTTCCTTGCGCAGCTCGTAGCCGTGCATCGGGGATTCGTGGAGAAGTCCGAGGATGGCGAACTCCAGCACCGGTCTCCTCCTCTCCACCGTCCGGATACCCACAAACCGGTTCGGAAATCCGGCCGATGTATCGGGCCGATATATCGCACGGTAGCCGGGGCGCGGCCGGGGGGCAAATCCCGGTCCGCAACGGTGGCTCCTACGCAGCGTCACGATGGTCGCCTACCCCGGCGCGACCGCGTACCCTTGCCCGCATGCGTACGCAGCGCCAGGTGGTGGACTACTCGCTCCAGAAGCGGGCGGTCCTGCGTGGTGTGCTCTCCGGGCAGGTCGGCACGTACGAGGTGTGCGACGCCTCGCCGTACCTGAAGAACGCCGCCCACTTCCACGGCGAGCCGACGGACCGGCTCTGCCCGATCTGCCGCCGTGAGAACCTCACCCACGTCCACTACATTTACGGCGACGAACTCAAGCAGTCCGCGGGTCAGGCGCGCACGCTCGCCGAGCTTCCCGTGCTGGCAATGACTGTGCGTGAGTTCCAGGTCTTCGTGGTGGAGGTGTGCCGCAGCTGTGACTGGAACCATCTCGTCGAGCAGTACCTGCTCGGGCGGGACGGGTTGGCCGCCGCCGGTGCGGAGTCCGAGGACGACCGGGTCGCGAGCGCGGGCGGCGGCGGTATGGAGATACGACGACGCGAGGCGCGACGGTGATCGACGGTTCCCTGGTCCGGCCCGAGACGGTTTCGACCCAGCGGCACTACCTCGATATCCGGACAACTCAGCAGAATATCGAAGATCTGGCCAGGATCCCCGCCGCGCGGAGGCGCGCGGTGCGACGTGGCCCAAGTCACGGCAACCCGGTGGTGGGCGACGCGTCCAGCACCGCGACCGGCAGGGTGTGACGAATGAACTCGTACGGCGATCCCAGTTCCGCGCGCGGGTCGGCCTCCTTCGGGCCGAACGGGAGCACCGGGCCACGCGATGACGCGTACCGGCGTTCCGCGCCGGGAGAGGGCTACGGGTCCGCGAGTGCCGGCGCCGGACGGGCGTCCGTCAGCGGACCGACCCGCGGCGCCGCTTCGGCGGGCCGTGCCTCGGTGAGCCCGGGCGGTGCGGCCAGCGGCCAGGCACGGGCCGGCCGGGCGTCCGTGCCCGTCTCCGGCGGTAGCGGCGGATCCGGCGGCTACGGCGACGGATCGGGCGGCTACGGCGGCGGCGGAACGGCCGGCTACCTCAACAGCGGCGGATCGACCGGTCGGGCCACGCCGGGCCGGGCCTCGGTCGGCTCGGCCTCGGTGAACTCAGGTTCGGCCGGCCGGGCGACGGTTGGCCGGGCGTCGGTGCGCCCGGTCTCGCCGGCCGGCTACGGCCCCGGCGGCCCGGGTCCCGGCGGACCGGGCGGGAGCGGACCAGGTCGGCCCGGCGGTGGCCGCGGCGGCAACGGCGACGCGGCCCGGGGGGACAAGAAGCGGAAGCGGCTGAACCTGATCATCGCGGCGTTCGCCGTCTTCATCATGCTGTCCGGCATCGGCGTGGTGGGTGGCACCTACTACTCCACAAAGGTGGTGCTGCCCGAGGACATCGCGTTGCGGCTGTCCACCACGATCTACGCCTCCGACAACAAGGAGGTGATCGCCAAGCTGGGCGAGGAGAACCGCGAGTTCGTCACCATCAACCAGGTGCCGCAGTACGTCCAGGACGCGGTCGTCTCGGCCGAGGACCGCAAGTTCTACCAGCACTCCGGCGTCGACTACGCGGGCATCGCCCGGGCCGCGTGGAACAACTTCACCGGCGGCACGAAGCAGGGCGCGTCGACAATCACCCAGCAGTACGCCCGTAACGCGATCGCGAACCTGAAGGACGACACGTACGCCCGGAAGGTGAAGGAGGCGATCCTCGCCTCCAAGTTGAACGACAAGTACCCGAAGCCGACGATCATGCAGCACTACCTGAACACGATCTTCTTCGGTCGGGGCGCGCACGGCATCGAGGCGGCCTCGAAGGCGTACTTCGGAAAGCCGGCGAACAAGCTGACCGTCGCCGAGGGCGCGGTGCTGGCCGCGGTGATCAAGCAGCCCGAGCCGAGTTCCGGGCACAAGGGCTACGACCCGGCCAACAACCCGCAGGCCGCGAAGGACCGCTGGACCTACGTCCTGGACGGCATGGTCGAGATGGGCAAGCTGGCGCCGCAGGACCGACCCACCGAATACCCCAAGGTGCTGCCGCCCAAGAACGGCAACTCGCTTGTCGGCGTCAACACGCCGCGGGGCAACGTGGTCAACTACATCGACGACGAGCTGGCGGCGATGGGCATCTGCACGCTGAAGGAAGGCGACGGATCCGGCAAGCCGACCTGCTCCGACGAGTTGCGGTACGGCGGGTTGCGGATCCAGACGAGTATCAACCCCAAGATGCAGAAGGCCGCGGAGGCAACCGCCCGCCGGAAGGCCAAGGGTTCCGAGGTGGCCGACGAGCGGGAGAACGTCATGGCGGCGGTCGTCTCCGTCGACCCGAAGAACGGCCGGGTGGTGGCCTACTACGGCGGTGACAGCGGCGCCGGCACGGACTACGCCGGCACGAATGTGGACACCGCCGGCAACCTCTACGGTGGGCACCAACCCGGCTCGACATTCAAGGTCTACACCCTGGCTGCCGCGTTGGAGGCCGGCATCTCGCTCGACTCCCGTTGGGACTCGAGCACCTACAAGCCGAAGAACGTACCGTTCACGGTCCGCAACGTGCGGGAGAACAACCAGACCAAGTGCGGCAAGTACTGCACTCTCGAAGAGTCGACGTTGAGTTCGTACAACGTGCCGTTCTACAAGATCGCGGAGGATATCGGGGCGGACAAGGTGATCGACATGGCGCGCGCCGCCGGCGTCTCCACCATGTGGTCCAGCGCCGACAACCCCCCGAAGCCGTACGACCTGGCCAAGACGGAGGGCAAGAAGCTGGCGCCGACGAAGTCGGGCAGTGAGGAGTGCCAGGCCAACAATTGCCCGTTCTTCTACAACGTCGCCTTTGGGCAGTATCCGGTCACCGTCCTCGACCACGCCAACGGGATCGCCACCATCGCGAACCGGGGCACGTACAACAAGGCGCACTTCGTGGTCGGGGTCTGGCGGCAGAACCAGGAAACCGGCGAGTGGAACAAGATCGGCGGGGAGCAGCTCAAGCCGCAGAAGCGGATCCGCCCCGAGGTGACCGACGACGTGACGGCGGTGCTGAAGAAGTACCCCGCGAAGGTCAACCACACGCTGGCGGGCAACCGGCCGGCCGCCTCCAAGACCGGCACCTGGGAACTGAACGAGAAGGACGACAAGAACGCGCACGCCTGGATGGTGGGCTACACGCCGCAACTGGCGACCGCCGTCTGGGTCGGCAACGTCGGTCCGAAGACCGAGGCGTTGCTCACCAAGAGCGGCAAGAACATGTACGGCTCCGACCTGCCCGGTGACATCTGGGAGCGGTACATGGAGGGCGCGCTCAAGGGCGAGAAGGAGCTTTCCTTCCCGGACAAGGCCGGACTGGGCGACCCGAACCTCGGCGACGGCAAGTCTCCGGAACCGCCGGCACCGGAGCAGCCACAGAACCCAGCGGTTTGTCCCAACCCGTTCAACCCGGCCTGCCCGCCGCCGGGTGAGGGCAATGGCAACGGAAACAACAACCCGTTCCCCAACATCACACCCCGTGACGGTGGCGACGACGGCGGCGGAGGCGGCGGAGGCGGGCTGCTGCCCACGCCCACCGCGACGCGCCGGGAATAACGTGCCGACCGCCGGCCGGTGACACGTGCACCGGCCGGCGGGCGCCGCGCAGCCGACACGAAACACCCTGATGCGGACAACCTGCCCCCCGATACGGCAGGATGCCTGTTCATGAGCCCGCAGCCGACGGCCGACACAGACCATCCGGATCGTCTCAACAACCCGGACCGCGTCGACCATCCTTCCCGTTCGGACGGCTTCGTCCGCGGGCTGTCAGAGTCGATCGGCGGCCCGCTCGGCGCGCACGCGGTCGGAGCGAGCGGTCGGCCGAGCGCCAGCCGGTTCTGGATACCGGCCCGGATCGTCCTGGCCCTGACCTGTCTCGTCCTGGCCCTGCACTGGGTGCAGAAGTCACCCTGCCAGGACGGAGCGTGGCAGGCCAACGAGCAGTACACCCGGTTCTGCTACACCGACGTCCTCGCGCTCTACTACGCGGAGCGGCTGAACGAGGGGGCGGTGCCGTACCGCGACCATCCGGTCGAGTATCCGGTGGTGACCGGCTACTTCATGGGCGCCATCGGGCTGCCGGTGCACGCCCTCGGGGCGGACCGGCCGGACATCAACCAGGGCCAGTGGTTCTACAACCTGAACGCACTGGTGCTCGGCGCACTGGCGGTGGCCACCGTCGCGGTCATCCTCGCCCTGCGCCGACGCCGCCCGTGGGACGCCGCGATGTTCGCGCTGTCCCCCGCCCTGCTGCTCACGGCGACGGTCAACTGGGACCTGCTGGCCATCGGACTCGGCGCACTCGGCCTGTACGCCTGGGCACGCGGCAGACCCGCGCTGGCCGGCCTCCTGCTGGGGCTGGCCGGGGCCGCGAAACTCTGGCCGCTGTTCCTCCTCGGTCCGATCCTGGTGCTCGCCGTGCGGGCGGCTCGGATGCGGGCGGCGCTTACCGCGATCGCCGTGGCGGTGGTCACCGTCATAGCGGTAAACCTGCCGGTGGCCCTGCCCTACCGGGAGGGCTGGCTGCGCTTCTTCGAGCTGAACAGCACCCGCGCCGTCGACTGGGGCACCCTCTGGTACATCGGCCGGTACCTCGACGGACTGTGGGCCTCCGGCCAGGCCGGTGACCAGGGGCCGTTCCAATGGCTCAGTGGTCACATCCCGGCGTTGAACAACCTCTCGTACGCGCTGTTCGCGGTGGCCTGCCTGGCGATCGCCGGCCTGGCGATGCGGGCCCCGCGCCGGCCGCGACTGGGCCAGCTCGCCTTCCTCGTGGTCGCCGCCTTCCTGATCTTCAGCAAGGTCTGGTCGCAGCAGTTCGTGCTCTGGCTGCTGCCTCTCGCCGTGCTGGCCCGCCCCCGGTGGGGAGCCTTCCTCGCCTGGCAGGCCGCCGAGGTGTGCTACTTCGTCGCCTTCTACGGGGAACTGCTGGGCGCCGCCACCAACACCCCGGTCTTTCCGGAGGGCGTCTTCGTGCTGGCCGCCGGACTGCGGCTGATCACCGTCGGGGTGCTCTGCGCGCTTGTGGTGCACGACATCCTGCATCCCGAGCAGGATCCGGTGCGTCAGACGTACGCCGACGACCCGGACGGTGGCGTCCTGGACGGCGCGGCGGACGCACCGTGGGCGGCGAAGTTCCGTCTCCCGGGCGCCACCAACGCCGGCGAGGGCCGGCGCACCGCCCCCGACGCGCCGTCTCCGGCGACGCCCTGACCGTCCGTCAGAAGCGGTAGACCACCACGGAGCCGACGTCCTCGCGCTGGATGCCAAGATCGTCGACCGGCAGGTCGATCGTGGCCTGCCACGGGGTGCCGGCGACCTGGTCGCGAAGCAGGACCACGGTGTGCACACCGATGCCGCGGAGGTAGTCCACGCTGGCCCGGTCCGGGAAGGTGGCGGTGACCTGCCGGGTCACCTGCTGGCTGCGCGGTGTGAAGCCGCTACCGCCGTTGACCACCTCCGGGAAGCGGCTGGTGGACCACAGCATGACGTGCTGGTCGGTGCCCTGATCGCTGGGTAGCACCAGCAGCGGGCCGTCCAGTGTGCGGAACGCCGCCGGCTGCGGCGGGACGATCGGGTGCGGGGTTACGTTCAGCCCTTCGACAAGCACCAGCACCAGCGGCAGCAGGGTGGCGAGCCGTAGCCACGGTCCCGGCCACGGTGGCACCCGGTGCGCGGCCAACTCCCGGACCCGCGCCGCGAAGGCGGTCACCGCGCCGGCCGCGAGGAGACCGAGCAGCAGCGTGGTCCACAGGGTCAGCCGCCCCGGCGTACGGATGCCGTCCCAGCCCGGCAGGTGGTCGAAGAGCGGGAGGTAGGTGTACCGGCCGCCGAGGAACTCGGTGCCCATCGCGAGTAGCAGGGTGAGCACGGTCCCGCCGAGCAGCAGGAGGCGTTGCCGCAGCGTCCAGACGGAGAAGAGCAGACCGGCGACCGCCAACCCGTACAGCACGTACCCGGGGATCAGGGTCATCTCGGGATGCCACGGCAGACCGGCCCGCGCCGGTTCGTGCAACTCGCCCCAGATCCGGGACTCGGCGGGGGCGATGAGGAAGCCGTCCGCGGGCGGCGAGAAGGCGGCCACCTCGCCGAGCGATCGTTTCGCGTACGGATGCAGCTCGGCGACCTTGAAGAACGGGATCGCCAGCAGCGCTCCGACCGCCGCGAAGATCGCGCCGCCGCCGAGGTCGGCCAGCAGCAACCGGACACCGAACGGGCGACGTTCTGGCCACAGGAAGATCCGCTTGACCAGATACGTCGCGCCGGCCACCAGCACGATCAGGCCCAGCAGGTACGCGAACGGCAGGCCGATGCCGAAACCGAGGCTGAGTTGCCAACTCGCCACCAGCCAGCCGGCGAGTGCCCAACCGGCGTTGCGGCGCTCCGGACGGTAGCCGTGGCGTAACGACCACCCGTGCCCCCTGGCCAGCATGGCCAGCGCCAGCGGGATGCCACCGTTCGAGATGACGTGCAGGTGCCCGGCCTGGGCCAGTAGCCACGGGGCGTACGTGTAGCTGGCGCCCGCCACGGCGGCCCCGATCCGGCCGGCCCCGAGCTGCCGGGCCAGCGCGTACGCGCCGAAGGTGGCCAGGGCATGGGCCAGCACGAAGAGGATGTTGTAGCGCAGCAGGGCCGCCTCCGGGCCGGTGCCGAGCATGCCGAGCGGCGCGTAGCCGAGCAGCGTGTCGGAGAAGGCGAAGCTCCACGGTTCGGGGAAAAACGTGTTGGAGTGCCACAACTGGGCGGGGTCGGTTCGCAGGATGTGCCCGGACCAGGCCATCTGCCACGCCTGGAGGGTGGGATCCCAGGTGTCCTGCGGGATTGTGTACCGCGGGTACCGCAGGGTGGGCCAGGTCATCAGGACCGCGACCAGGGCGCTGCCGAGCGCGGCCAACGTCCACTCGTGGGCGAGGATCCGGCCGACCCGCTGGCCGACCCGCCGAGCGCGACCGGCGACGGTCTCACCGGCCGGCGAGAACGCGGCCCACCTACCGTCCGACTCGCCGTCCTCTCCGGCACCGGACGCGTCACCTTCGGCGGTCTTCGTCGCGCTGCCGGCCCGCTCGACTGTTCCGGCCGAGTCGGGCGTGGTTGTCACGTCGGCGCCGGCGGACCCGCCCGCCTTCGGGGCTTCGCCAGCCGGGTCGCCGTCGTCGGGGGCTCGGCCGTCGTCCGGGGTCGTCCGGGCGATGGTCTCGGTCGCCTCCTCGGCGGGCTGGTTGCCGCTCATCGTCCGCCCCTACCGGCCAGCACGTTCGCGCAGCAGGGCGATGTCGGCGCGCTGCCCCTCGGCGCCGCCCGGCGTCTCGACCACGACCGGCGCGTCGGCGGCCCGGACGGCGGCCACCACGAGATCCGGATCGATGTTGCCCTGACCGAGATTGTCGTGCCGGTCCCGGCCCGACCCGAAGGCGTCCTTGGAGTCGTTGGCATGGATCAGGTCGATCCGTCCGGTGATCGCCTTGATCCGGTCCACGATCCCGAGCAGTTCCTCGCCGCCGGCGTGCGCATGACAGGTGTCCAGGCAGAACCCGACGTCGTACTCCCCGATGGCGTCCCACAGACGGGCGAGGTTGTCGAACCGTCGGGCGCAGGCGTTCTCCCCGCCGGCCGTGTTCTCGATCAGAACGGGTGTCGGGAAGCCGCCCTGCTCCGCGGCGTACGCGAAGGTCTTGCGCCAGTTGTCGATGCCGGCGGCGAGGTCGTCGCCGGCATTGACGTGCCCGCCGTGCACGATCAGCCCGCGGGCGCCGACGTCCGCCGCGGCCGTGGCGTGGGCCAGCAGCAGCTTGCGGCTCGGGATGCGGATCCGATTGTTCAGGGTGGCGACGTTGAGGACGTACGGCGCGTGGACGAACACCTCGACGTCGGCGTCCCGCAGCGCTGCCGCGTCCGCCCGTGGCTGGGGTGCCTTCCAGCCCTGCGGATCGGCGAGGAAGAACTGGACCGTCTCCGCCGCGCGGTCGGCGGCGGCGGCGAGCGGGTCGGTCCGATCGACATGGGCTCCGATACGCATGGGGGCGAGCCTACGTCGCGGGGCCGACGCGACGGGGGCGGGTGGGCCGGCGATCCGCGAGGCGGCGGCGATCCGCCGTCCACCGTCACTCCGGTCCGATCCAGCTCGTTGAGCGGATGGAAGGCGAGGGCGGGGCCAGCCCGGATTCGGTCGAATAATTCGGGCGATTGCCTCTCAAAGTGCAAATCGTGCTATCTTGGCGTTACAGAACTCCACAGGCTCCGCGGGGCGCCAGCCGTCCAACCTCATCGGTGTGGTCGTTCCTCCCCAGGTCCCACCCAAGGAATGCGGACGGGGGCGCCCCGCGGCTCGGCAGCACCGCCACGGCGGACTGCCGATCCGGGCCTCTCCATCGCCGTGCGGCGAGGGGAGGCCCGTTCTGTTGCCCGAAGTGGCCGCGTACGGCAGGCCGCGTACGGCAGAACGCGTGGCCGTCGTGCCACCGGGTGTCCGGTCTTCCCGCCGTGGATGTCGCGTGCCCCACCTGCGGATGCCCGGCGGACGGCGGCCGGCTATCCTGGTCAGGTTGTCCGGAGCCGCGAGGATCGTGGGTGCCGGCGACGACGCACGACCTCCTGCCACGGAAGGACCGTGGCCGCATAGCCCACAGGAGGTGAGCACGTCTTGCGTCATTACGAAGTCATGGTGATCCTCGACCCCAGTCTCGAGGAGCGCACCGTCGCCCCGTCGCTCGACACGTACCTGAACGTGATCCGGACCGCGGGCGGCTCGGTGGAGAAGCTCGACGTGTGGGGCCGCCGGCGCCTCGCGTACGAGATCAACAAGAAGGCCGAGGGTATCTACGCCGTCATCGATCTGCAGGCCACGCCTGCGGCGGTGGCTGAGCTGGACCGCCAGCTGCGACTCAATGAGTCGGTGCTGCGTACCAAGGTCATCCGGCCGGAGATGCGCTGAGCGCATCCCGGCTCGCCCGATCAGCCTCATCGGCTCTGTCGCACGGCTCTGGCAGCCTGTTCGCACAGAGACTGATGTGTGCGCGAGGAGATGGTCATGGCAGGAGACACCACCATCACGGTCATCGGCAATCTGACCGATGACCCCGAGTTGCGGTTCACCCCCTCCGGCGCCGCGGTCGCCAAGTTCCGCGTCGCCTCGACGCCCCGGTTCATGGACAAGGCCTCCGGTGAGTGGAAGGACGGCGAGCCGCTCTTCCTCTCCTGCACCGTGTGGCGGCAGGCGGCGGAGCATGTGGCCGAGTCGCTGCAGCGTGGCGCCCGGGTGATCGTGTCGGGCCGGCTGCGTCAGCGGTCCTACGAGACCCGTGAGGGCGAGAAGCGCACGGTCATCGAGCTGGAGGTCGACGAGATCGGCCCGTCGCTGCGGTACGCCACAGCGAAGGTGCAGAAGATGTCCCGCTCCGGTGGCGGTGGCGGCGGCTTCGGGGCCTCCGGTGGCGGTGGCGGTGGCCAGGGTCGCGGTGGAAACTTCGACGACCCCTGGGCCACGGCCACGCCGTCCTCCTCGTCCTCCTCGGGCGGCAACTTCGACGACGAGCCCCCGTTCTGACGGTGCCGTCCCGGCACCGAGATCGCACACAGGAGCAAGAGCAATGGCAAAGGCTGCGGCACTGCGCAAGCCGAAGAAGAAGGTGAACCCGCTCGACAAGGACGGGATCACCTACATCGACTACAAGGACACCGCGCTGCTGCGCAAGTTCATCTCCGACCGAGGCAAGATCCGCGCTCGGCGGGTGACCGGGGTGACGTCCCAGCAGCAGCGGCAGATCGCCCGCGCGGTCAAGAACGCCCGCGAGATGGCGCTCCTGCCCTACACGGCCACGGCGCGCTGAGGGAGGCCATCGCAATGAAGATCATCCTCACTCAGGAGGTCTCCGGCCTCGGCGGTCCCGGCGACATCGTGGAGGTCAAGGACGGCTACGGCCGGAACTACCTGCTCCCGCAGGGCTTCGCGATCGCCTGGACCAAGGGCGCCGAGAAGCAGGTCTCGGTCATCAAGCGGGCCCGCAACGCCCGTGAGGTGCGCAATCTGGACCACGCCAACGAGCTGAAGGGTCAGCTCGAGGGCCTCAAGGTCAACCTGGCGGCCCGGGCCGGCGACGGCGGGCGTCTCTTCGGTTCGGTCACCCCGGCCGAGGTCGTGACCGCCGTCAAGGCGGCCGGCGGACCAGCCCTCGACCGGCGTCGGCTGGACATGCCCAGCCACATCAAGGCGCTCGGTTCCTATCCGGTGCGGGTCCGCCTGCACCCGGAAGTGACCGCCCGGTTCGACCTCAACGTGGTGCCGGGGAAGTAACCACCGGCCACAGGGGTGTCGCGCCATCGGCGCGGCACCCCTGACGCGTTTCCCGGGATCGAGGTCAGCCCACCGGACCGTCGCTCATGGCACTGAACAGGACGGTGGACAGGCCGCCACCCACGACGGCGGCGACCAGGCCCACCGTGGCGGCTCGCCAGTTGCCCCCCGCCCGACGCAGGACTATCGCGATCAGCAGGCTGGCGAGCAGGGCCGCCCCGAACTGTGGCGTCCCGCCGAGCACCGACGCCAACGCCTCTGCCCGGGGGGATTCGCATCCGCCGCCGCTGACGTCCGTGACGCAGCCGGTCGGCGCGCGGCCATCCACCGTCAGCAGCCAGCCGAACAGCACGAGCAGTGGAGCGACGTACCAGGCGACGGTTGAGAACAGCGCGGCCGGCAGCCCGCCGCGCTCCCGCTCGACGAGGTCCCGTTCCAACCGGCGGATGGCCGCCCGGTCCACGACGGTCGACGACCGTCGCCGGTCCGGCACGGTCCCGGGACGGCGGGGGGCGGCGACCGGGGCTCGCCGCACGGCGGTCCCGGTGTCGGCCCGCCGTGTCGCGCTCCCGGGGTCGCTCCGCCGCGTCGAGGACCTGGCCGCGGTCCGCCGCTCGGAACCGCCACGCCGGTCCGCCTCCGTCGACCCGCTCCGTCGCGGTGCACCCCGCCGCTCGGCACCGCCGGTCCGCCGTCCGGCGCCGGTCGTCGTGCCGCGCCGGTCGGCACGACGCGCGGTGCCGGGTGCGGACCAGGGGCTCGACTCCGAATATTCCACGACGGGTGATCGTGGTGCCGCGGCCGGGGTGTCCATCCACCGTGGGTCGTCACCCGCCAGCCTGGTGCCCGACCAGAATGTCTCGCGTCGGCCGTACCGTCGGTTGCCCTCGGTCGGCTCCTCGGTCTCCGGCTCCCTGGTCCACTCCCGGGTCTCGTCGCTGAGCCGTCCCCACTGACCGGTCTCGGTCGTGGAGTCGCTTCCGCCGTCCCACCGCCAGGCACCGACGGAGGTGTCGTCCGGTCGGGCCCACGGATCGGACGGGGGGACCTGCTCCCAGGGATCGACGGCCGGTCTGTTCTCCCAGTTGTCAGCCTCGGCCGCGCGGTTCCGCCGCCGTCCGTGGGTCGACCCCGACGGGCCGACGTCGGTCACCGGCTGCGGATCCGCCTCGCCGTAGCCCGTTGCCACCCTCCGATGCACGGCACCGCCGTCGTCGTCCTCGCGAGCGCGTCGCCGGCCGCCGGCCGCGTGCCGGGCCGGACGCTCGTCCTGGTGAGCTCCCAGCGACCAACCGCCGGAGACCGGCTCCGGGTTGGGTCTCGGCACGTCCGCCGGTCGGGCCGAGAGAGCTGCCCATTCGCCCCGCTCCGGCTGCCGGTAGCTCGATCGTGCCGACAGGCTCGCCCACTCGCTGGATTCGGGTTCGCGGGCCAGCGCCGGCGGGTCCGCCGACCAGCCATCCGTCTCGGTCGCCCGTTGCCAACTGGCGGTCGTCTCGGTCGACTCCCACCGGGCCCGCCGGCCGGCGGACCGCGACGCCGGCTCCTCTTCCTCCGCGTACCGGTGACGCCCTCCACCGGTACTGACCGGCGGGTCCTCCCGTGCCCAATCGGGCACGTATCGCTGGGCGGAGTCCGCGCCCAACCGGCGGCGCGCGGCGCGGCTGCGGGGAGCGGGATAACCCGCCTCGTCGACATCACCGGGACCCTCGTCCGGGAGGGCGCCGGAGTACCCGCTACGCCGGGTGCGGTCCGCGCTTCCCCAGTCCCGGTAGTCCACGGCCGGCGAATCCCTTCCCGGGAGATGGAGTCAGCGGGCATACGTTCGCGGTCGATCGTACGGCAGAGGTGCGGTCGAGGTCATGTCGAGTTTCCACCCTCCACATGCTGGGGACCGTATCCGCCCACGTCAGCAGGGCTTTTGTGGACCGTCCCCAACTGTTTTCCACATCCTGTGCACAGGCGTACACACAGGCGGAGGCTTGCTGTCCACAGGTTGTCCCGAGGCTCGTCCACCGGCTCGTTTGGGCCGTTGACGTGCGGTTCCGTATCGTGTTGATCCGGGCCCGACCCGCCGCGGAGTCCCCCGCCGCACGGAAGTCGCGGTCACTGCGGATTGTCAGACCCCAGGGTGATCCTTGGGGCAGTGCCGATGCACCGGAGGGGGGAGCCGTGTCGGTCACCGACGGCGCGCGGGCGGAGATCCACCCGATCGCTCCGCCACCGCCCTCGTCCGGGCAGAGCGGCGGCCAGTTCGACAAGACGCCGCCCCAGGACATCGCGGCGGAGCAGTGCGTGCTCGGCGGCATGCTGTTGTCCAAGGACGCGATCGCCGACGTCGTGGAGATCCTCAAGACCGGTGACTTCTACCGCCCGGTGCACGCCACCATCTTCGATACGATCCTCGACCTCTACGGCCGGGGCGAGCCGGCCGACATCATCACCGTGGCCGCCACCCTGGCCGACGCCGGGGAACTGGTCCGCATCGGCGGCGCTCCGTATCTGCACACCCTGATCGCCAGCGTCCCCACCGCGGCCAACGCCGCCTACTACGCCCGCATCGTCGCCGAGCGTGCCGTGCTCCGCCGGTTGGTCGAGGCGGGCACCCGCATCGTGCAGCTCGGCTACGGCTCGGCCGCGGGTGGTGGGCGGGACGTCGACGACATCGTCGACCTGGCCCAACAGGCCGTCTACGACGTCACCGAGAAGCGGGTCAGCGAGGACTTCGCGGTGCTCGCCGACATGCTGCAACCCACCCTCGACGAGATCGAGGCGGTGGGTGCCCAGGGTGGCGTGATGACCGGTGTGCCGACCGGCTTCACCGACCTCGACCGCCTGCTCAACGGCCTGCACCCTGGCCAGTTGATCATCGTGGCCGGTCGGCCTGGACTTGGCAAGGCACTCGCCCTCGACACGCCGTTGCCCACCCCGGACGGCTGGACCACCATGGGCGAGGTCAAGGCCGGTGACCGGTTGCTGGGCGGGGACGGGCGACCGACTACCGTCACCCACGCCTTCGAGGTGATGCACGGTCGTCCTTGCTACGAGATCGAATTTTCCGACGGATCAGTGATCGTCGCCGACGCTGAGCACCTGTGGAAGACGACCACCAGGGCGAGCCGTCGGCAGCGCAGCCAACGGCCGCCCGCCTACCAATGGGATGCGGACGCACGTGAGGCCGTAGCCACTTTTCGCGCCAAGGTTACTGCCAAGCCCGACCGCCTGGTGACGTACGGGGACGTGGTGACAACCGAACAGATCGCGAGCACCCTGCGGGCGGATGGTGACCGGTTGAACCACGCTGTCGGGAACTCCGCTCCCATCCAACTACCTGAGCGTGAGCTACCAATCGCGCCGTACACACTCGGGGTGTGGCTCGGTGACGGGCATACCGGCGCGGCGCGTTTCACCACCGTTGACCCGGAGATCGTTCATGGGATCGGGGCGGACGGCTACCGCGTGCAGCACAGCGGTCCGATGGTTTACTCAATCCGGCCACCGGCGCTTCCTCCCCTCAGGTCTCGTGGCTGCGTCAGGTGTGGAAAGTCGTTCGAGCCGCAGTCGTTGGCCGCACACAGCTGTGGTTCATCCTGCGGGGGCCGGTCTCGTGGTCTGCCCAAACCCCCGCCCACGGGATGTCCCGACTGTGGGCGGGTGACCGCCAGCCACATCGGACGGGCGGCGACCCGCCGGTGTCATCACGCGTCGAACACGTCACTTGTGGGTGCGTTGCGGGCGAACATGCTGCTCGGAAACAAGCACATCCCGCACGATTACCTACGGGCGTCAGAACGGCAGCGGCGAGCGCTGTTGGCCGGGCTGCTTGACACCGACGGCACCGTCACCAACACGGGCAGCCCTCAGTTCACCACTACCTCGCGGCGGCTCGCTGATGACGTCCACGAGTTGATCGTGAGCCTCGGCTACCGGTGCTCGGTCACCCGGAAGCGGGTCAAGGGACGTACCGCGGAATCGTCCGTCGCCTACAACCTGAACTTCACCACGACCGACGACGTGTTCCGGTTGCCGAGGAAGCGTGAGGCGCACGCCAACCGGCGTCGTGGGGTGGACGACACCGGTGCCGGAAGCCGGTACATCGTGGATGCGCGCCCGATAGCGAGTGTGCCGGTGCGCTGCGTGACGGTGGACAACGCCGATCACCTGTATCTGGCCGGACGATCGATGATCCCCACGCACAACTCAACGGCATCGATGGATTTTGCCCGGAACTCCGCCATCAGGGCTAACCAGGCGGCGGCCATCTTCTCACTGGAAATGAGCAAGGTGGAGATCGTCATGCGGTTGCTCTCGGCCGAGGCCCGGGTGCCGCTGCACGTGTTGCGCAGCGGGCAGCTCTCCGACGACGACTGGACCAAGCTCGCCCGGTGCATGGGGGAGATCAGCGAGGCGCCGCTGTTCGTCGACGACACGCCGAACATGAACCTCATGGAGATCCGGGCGAAGGCCCGCCGGCTCAAGCAGCGGCACGACCTGAAGATGATCGTGGTCGACTATCTCCAGCTGATGAGTTCGCCGAAGCGCACAGAGAGTCGGCAGCAGGAGGTCGCCGAGCTGTCCCGGGGTCTCAAGCTCCTGGCGAAGGAGGTCGAGTGCCCCGTCATCGCGGTCAGCCAGCTGAACCGTGGCCCAGAGCAGCGCACCGACAAGCGACCCCAGTTGTCCGACCTGCGGGAGAGTGGTTGCCTGACGGCCGGAACCCGGATCCTGCGGGCGGACTCCGGGACGGAGACGACCATCGGCGAGTTGCTGTCCAGCGGCGCGACGAACATCCCGGTGTGGTCGGCGGACGAGAAGCTTCGATACACGGCGAAACCGATGACACACGCCTTTCCGAGTGGCATGAAGGAGGCGTTCACGCTGCGGCTCGCGTCGGGCCGCACGGTGGAGGCAACCGCCAACCACCCGTTCCTCACCATCGACGGCTGGCGACCGCTCGGAGAGCTGGCGCCCGGGGCGCGGATCGCCTGTCCTCGGCACGTGCCTGCCCCGCTGGTCACGGTGGAGCGGCCGGAACCCGAGGTGATCAGGCTGGCAGGTCTGTGTGGTCGCGAGAAGTCCATTCCCGACGAGGTGTTCTCGCTTCCCAAGCGCCAGGTTGCGACCTTCCTTCGCCACCTGTGGGGCAGTGGCGGCTCTGTCCGGTGGGACGTCGAGGGTGAGCAGGCGCGGATCTACTACGCGTCGACCAGTCGGAGAATGATCGACCAGCTGGCCCTGCTGTGCCTGCGGTTCGGGATCCAGACGTCCGTCAAGGCCGTCAGCAAGAGGGGACACCGCGACGACTACCGCCTGGTGATCTCGGGTGGTGACGATCAGCTCCGGTTTCTCCGGGAGATCGGCGTTCACGGTGAGCGGTCGGCAATGACCCAGGAATGCCTGGCGGGCCTGGTGGATCAGAAGCGCTACGCCAACCGCGACACGATTTCCGACGATGTGTGGACCCGGGTGCGCACCGCCCTCGCCGAGCAGGGACCGACACATCGGGAGTTCGCCGGGGCAAGGGGCACCAAGGCCCGCGGTAGCAGCCTGTCGAAGCGCTCCCCGAGCAGGTCGGGGCTGTCCAGGGTCGCCGAGGTGCTGGGCGACGCCGGCCTGGAGATGCACGCCACGAACGACGTGTTCTGGGACGAGGTGGTAAGCGTCCAATCCATCGGTGTGCAGCCGGTGTACGACGCGACCGTCCTCGGCACCCACAACTTCATCGCCAACGGCATCGTCGTGCACAACTCGATCGAGCAGGACGCGGACGTCGTCATCCTCCTGCACCGGGACGACTACTACGACAAGGAGTCACCACGAGCCGGTGAGGCGGACTTCATCGTCGCGAAACACCGGAACGGACCGACAGACACCGTGACCGTCGCCGCCCAGCTCCACCTGTCGCGCTTCGTCGACATGGCCATCGTCTGAGCCTCATCCCAGCAGCGGAAAGCGGCCCGCGGTCGCACCGAGCGCGGCCCGGTCGACCATCGTCAGCCCAAGCCGGCCGGTGGCCTTGAGCAGATGGTCGGTGGCCGTCCATCCAGTTGGCGCCGGAGCACCGAGCAGACCGTCCATCGTGGCCACCGCCACTGCCGTCGCGGTGGCCGCCGGTGGTGGCGCGTCCGGCAGGTCCACCACGAGGTCAAGGTGGTGCACTACGGCCTCGGTGACGAGTGTGGCGAGGAAATCCGCGACACGGAGAACGTGACCCTGCGTCGACACCAGCGCGGCCGGATCGGCGCGGCCGGCGGCTCGTACCGCCGCCGGAGCGGTCTCGGTCCACAACCGGACGATTCCGCTGGGCCGGTCGAAGGCGGCCGCCGACCGCCGGGCCCACCAGGCGTGGCGAGCGGCGTCAACGGCCCGATCGTTGCCGGTGGAGTCGGTGCCGTCGGCGGCGATGGGCGGGAACGCCCGCCAATAACTCACCGCGTCCACGTCAGCCGGTCCGCGGGCCGGGCTGGCCAGCGTGACGAGTGCTCGCTGAGCATCACAGAGCACATGGAACAGCAGATCGGCGACCACCCAGCCGTGGCACCGGGTCGGCCGCTGCAGGTCGCTGTCGTCGCGTCCGACGACCACGTCGGTGATGCCGGCGTACGCGGCGGCCAGGTCGGTGGCGGTGGCTGTCGGGGCCATCGACACAGCCTGACACGGTTTGGCCGGGTCGGCAGGCCCAACGCCCCCGCCCCGTTGATCAAGAGGTTTGCGTCATCCGACAGGCCGTCCCACGACGCAAACCTCTTGATCAACAAGGCGGGGCGGGGGCGATTCGGCCGGCTAGTCGAACAGTTCGCCGAGGAATCCCTTGTGCTTCTTGCGCCGGTAGTGCCCGTGGTAGCCGTACTGCGAGTGGCCGTACGCCGGCTGCTGCGGGTAGCCGTGCTGCGGCGGTGGCGGTGGTGCGTGGCTCGGGGCGCCATAACCCGGCTGCGGGTGGGCCGGCGGCGGGGGTGGCGGCGGCGGGTAACCGGGGGCGCCGGCCGGAGCGCCGGGCTGCTGGGCGGCGCCGTGCTGACGATTCCAGTTCGACTCGGCCTCGAAGAGCTTCTCCAGTTCGCCACGGTCCAGGAAGATGCCTCGGCACTCACCGCACTGGTCGACGGTGACGCCGCTACGTTCGTACTGGCGCATGTCGCCACGACATTTGGGGCAGGTCAGCGTTTGCATGCTTCGACGGTACCGGGTGAGGTCACCCGATGACGGTCGGCGCGGTCACCGGCGCCACGATCCGCCGGCCGCACGGCGACCCGGGCAGCCGTCGGTTGTCACGCCGGCAGGTGTGGAAGACGGTCGGAGCGTCGACCGCCGGCGCGGCGCCCGGGTGACAACCGGATCACGGAACCGGCATCGTGCAGCGGCGAAGCGAGCGTGCCCGGTCGTCCCCCGGCGCCTTGTCGCAGCGCGGAGAGCAGGCGGTTCGCCGCCATCGGCCGGGCGAACAGGTGTCCCTGCCCGGCCGCGCAGCCCATCTCCCACAGCGTCTGTCGTTGCGGCTCGCTCTCCACTCCCTCGGCGACCACCATGAGATCCAGGCTGCGACCCAACTCGACGGTGGAGCGGATCACCGCGGCCGCTTCGGCCGAGGTTTCCATGGCCATGACGAAATCCCGATCGATCTTCAGTTCGTGCACCGGGATCCGGGAAAGCACCGACAGCGAGGAGTAGCCGGTGCCGAAGTCGTCCAGAGCGAGCCGTACACCCTCCCGGCGCAACTGGTTGAGCACCTGGTCGACGATCTCCAACTGGCTGAGTGCCAGGCTCTCGGTGAGTTCCAGGATCAGCCCTTCGGGCGGCAGGTCGTGGGCCCGCAACCGGGCCAGGACCGAGCTGGGGAACCGGGCGTCGAGGAGGCTGCGCGGCGACACATTCACCGCCACGGGGAGATCGAAGCCGGCATCCCGCCAACTTCTCGCGGCGACCAGGGACTGATCGAGCACCGCCTCGGCGAATGCCGGCAGCAAGCCGGAGCGTTCGACAGTGTCGATGAACCGCAGCGGGTCCATCATGCCGTGCACCGGGTGCTGCCAACGGGCCAAGGCCTCCGCCGCGACGACCTCGCCGCTGTTGAGGTCGACGATCGGCTGGAAGGTGACGGTGAACTCGTCGTCGGCCACGGCTCGGGGCAGATCGCCGCCGAGCACCAGGCGGCCCAGATCCGCGGTGTCCTGCGCGGGCAGGTACGTCATCAGTCGCCGGCCGCTTCGCTTGGCCTGGTACATCGCGACGTCGGCCCGCCGGAGCAACTCCGCCATGCCCCCGGAGGCGGGTGCGGCGGCGATGCCGCCGCTGGCTTCCACCCGGATCCGCATGCCGTCCAGGTCGAGCGGTTCGTGCAGCGAGGTGAACAGCGACTCGGCCCGGTGCGCGGCCACCGCCGGGGCGGGAAGGCCACGGAACAGGACCGCGAACTCGTCTCCACCGAGCCGGGCCACCACGTCGTCGTCGCGTACGGCGGTACGCAGCCGATCCGAGACCTGGCGCAGCACCCGGTCCCCGGCGGCGTGGCCGAGGGTGTCGTTGATCTCCTTGAAGTGGTTGAGGTCGATCAGCAGGAGCGCGGTTACCCCGGTGGTGTACTGCTCGCGAAGTTGTGCCTCCCCGGTGTCCATGAGTTGCCGCCGGTTGGGCAACCCGGTCAACGCGTCGTGGCTGGCGGCGTGGGCGTGCTGTTCCGCCGCCCGGGCGAGTTCGGCGTACGCCGTGGCGTTGCGGATGGCCGTACACAACGCCGAGGCGAACGTCCGCAGCGTGTACTGCTCGCGTTCGGAGAGTTTGATCGGTCCGTTGAACCGCAGCCGCACGGCGCCGAGTGGCTCGTGGTTGTCGTGGCCGACCAGGGCGGCCGGGATGACGACCTTGGCCGTTCCGGGTGCCTCGGCGCTGGGGCCGTCGTAGCTGATGCCCTTGCTGTTGCCGCGTAGCAACCGGCCGGAGTCGGTCAACTCCACCTCGACCTCGTCGGCCGAGAACAACTCGGCCGCCTCGCCCACCGCCGTGACGAGCACCGTTTCCAGATCGATCACGTTGAGCGCGTCGGTAGTGCGGGCCAGCCGTTGCCACGCCTGCCGTTCCTCACCCGAGCGGATCCGCCCCGCGTACGCCAGGTGCACGCTCACCACCAGGGGTGGGACGGCCAGCAACAGGCGGGGATCGAGCCGAAGGATCAACAGCGTCGCGACGATCAGCAGCAGTCGGGCGGCGGCGCTGATGAGTCGCAGGCCCAGGTCGGCACGGAGCAGCCGGACGAGTGGCGTGCCGGTGTCGATTGCCAGGACCGGAAGGAACAGCAGATCGTCGAGGACGACCATGAGGCAATAGGTGGCCAGGACGACCGCGAGGGCGTGCGCCACCCCGAGGTCCACCTGCCAGTTCCAGCCGATAAGGTGCAATAGCGCCCAGGCGGCACCCACCAGCACCGTGTCCTTGGCCACGTTGAAGGTTGCCTTGATCGGCGCACGGCGACGGATCAGATTTCCGGTAGCGATACCGACACACACGCTGAGGGCCACGGTCTGGCCAGGGGCGACCACGAGCCCGATGACAATGGCCGCTTCGATCCATTGGATCATCTGTATGGTCGAGCGGATGCGGACCCGGATCGCGATCGTGGTGCCGAGGGCGAACAGCAGGACCAGGATGATCCCGATCTGTATGTCGCGGGTGGTGGGGGGATCGGCGACCACCGCGCCGATGGCCGTCGCCAGCACCACGACGGCGAGAACGACGACGAGACCGACAGGCAACAGGAGTCGCCGATCGGTCTCATGAAAGCGTCGCCGCTGCCGCCGCATACCTCTCCAATGGAGATTACGTAGGGGGCAGCCTACGCGCCGTTACGGGACGGCGGTACCTCTCAGCCCCAGTGGCTGCCGCGCTTGGCCTGCATGACCCCTCCTCACATCGCTGTCCGAGCCGGACCATTCGCCCCGCTTTCGGGGCTCTCGGTCCTGATGCAACTCACGTTAAGCAAGATGCCGCCCGATTGCACCCGTTAGATGTCGTATTGCGCATCATCCGATGATTGGCCGGCATTTGGTTACGGAATGCGTATGGAGGAAAACGTTCCGTCTATTTGATTGCCGATTCAGGAGCGATGGGCCATTGGGGTCGCTTACCGGAGGGACTTTCGCGGTGGAAAGGCATCGAGCGGCACGGTGGGGCCTCCGGTCATTATGGTCGGCGGAGCGGCCGGATGGTTGCGCCAATCGGCTCAACCGGGCCACCGATCGATAGGGTCGACACGTGACAGATACCCCGTCCGACCTCACCCATATCGATGCGGCCGGCGCCGCCCACATGGTGGACGTGTCGGCCAAGGAAGTCGGCGCCCGCCGCGCGGTGGCGGCCGGCCGCCTGGTCACCACGACCGAGGTGGTCGAGCTGCTCCGGCGGGACGGGCTGCCGAAGGGCGACGCCCTCGCGGTGGGCCGGTTGGCCGGCATCATGGGCGCCAAGCGCACGCCCGACCTGATCCCGCTGTGCCATCCGATCGCCTTGCACGGGGTGACCGTCGACCTCGACCCGGTAGGGCACACCGTCGAGATCGTGGCCACCGTCCGGACCGCCGACCGCACCGGCGTCGAGATGGAGGCGCTCACCGCGGTGGCCGTCGCCGGTCTGGCCCTGATCGACATGGTAAAGGCGGTCGACCCGGCCGCCTCCGTCGAGGCGGTGCGGGTACTGCGCAAGGAGGGTGGCAAGACCGGTGACTGGCGGCGACCGGTGGACCGGCCGTGATCCGGGCTCGGGTGGTGGTGGCGTCCAACCGGGCGGCGGCCGGCGTGTACCGGGACACCAGTGGTCCCCTGCTGGTCACCGGTCTGCGGGAGTTGGGCTGCGAGGTGGCCGACCCGGTGGTGGTCCCGGACGGGGACCCGGTCGGTCAGGCGCTGCGCGCAGCGCTCGCCGATGGCGTCGACGTGGTGCTAACCAGCGGCGGCACCGGGATAACTCCGACGGACCGGACACCCGAGGTCACCAGAGGGTTGCTCGACTACGAGGTGCCCGGCATCGCCGAGGCGATCCGGGCGCACAGCCGGAGTACGGTGCCCACCGCCGCGCTGTCCCGCGGGCTCGCCGGCGTGGTCGGCCGGATGCTGGTGGTCAACCTGCCCGGTTCCACAGGCGGTGCGCGGGACGGGTTGGCGGTGCTCGGCCCGATCCTGGCGCACGCGGTCGACCAACTGCGCGGCGGCGACCACCGGTAGCGGGACAGGCCCCTGACCGCGCCATGGCTCGGGTGCATAGGCTCAGCGAGTGACCACTGCCCGCGATGCTGCCGACCGCGATGCCGCCGACCTCGTAGCCGGCGCTGCCGACCTCGTGGCCGACCGGCCCGTCAGCGAGCCGATCGACTGGGTCGAGGCGCGGGCCCTGGCGTACGCCGCCGGCGCCGCCGCGCCGTTGGCGCCCGTCGAGGTGCCCCTGGCCGAGGCGGACGGGCTGACCCTGGCCCGGCCGCTGCGTACCCTCACCGATCTTCCGGCATTCCCCACCTCCAGCGTGGACGGTTGGGCGGTCCGGGGCGCCGGGGACTGGCGGATCGTCGGCCGGGTCCTCGCCGGCGCCACGCCGCCCCCGCTGACCGAGGACGGGACGGCGGTCGAGATCGCCACCGGCGCGATGGTGCCGCCCGGCGCGGACGGCGTACTGCGGGTCGAGGAATCGTCCCCGACGGCCGACGGGCGGGTGGGTGGCCGGCTGCGCGACGCGCCGGAGTGGCGGGCGCCCGGCGAGGAGGCGCGGGCCGGCGAGGAACTGCTGCCCGCCGGCTCACCTGTCGATCCCGCGCTGATCGGGCTGGCCGCTTCCTGCGGACATGACCTGCTGCCGGTCCGTCCCGCGCCCCGGTCCGCGGTACTCGTGTTCGGCGACGAGTTGTTGACCACCGGCCCGCCGGGCGCCGGGCGGGTCCGCGACGCTCTCGGCCCGTCCGTCCCGGCCCTGCTCCGCCGGTACGGCTGTCAGGTCGACCCGGCCGACGTCGCCGGCCCCGTCGAGGACACCCTGCCGGCGCACGTCACGGCGCTTCGTCGGGCCATTGCCGGCGTCGATCTGGTGTGCACCACAGGTGGCACCATGCAAGGCCCGGTGGACCATCTGCACCCGGCCCTGCGTGCGCTGGGCGCCGAATACGTGGTGAACACGGTGGCCGTCCGCCCCGGCTTCCCCATGCTGCTGGCGCGGGTGACCGGTGCGGACGGCCGGACGACGTTCATCGCCGGCCTGCCGGGTAATCCACAGTCCGCCATCATCGCACTGGTCACCCTGGTCGCTCCCCTGCTGGCCGGTCTGCGAGGACGTGAGCTGGGTGAACTTCCGGTGACAACGCTCGGCGCCGCGGTGCCCGGCCGAGGCGGGCACACACATCTGGCGTTGGCCCGGGTCGATCCGGCGCGGCACACGGCATACCCGGTGCGACATGTCGGATCGGCGATGCTGCGCGGCCTCGCGTTGGCCGACGGGTTCGCGGTCATCGCCCCGCACACGGAGGGCGCGGCGGGTGCGCGGGTTCCGCTGGTTCCGCTACCGGCCCGACAGGAGACGATCCGATGACCGGACGAGTGGCGTACACCTCGGTGTCCGGGGAGGAACTCGACCTGGCCGCGCATGAGACCGCGGTGGGCGATCCGCGGGCCGGCGCGGTCGTGACCTTCCAGGGCGTGGTACGCGACCACGATCACGGCCGGCGCGTCACCCGGCTCGCCTACGAGGGTCACCCCAGCGCCGACAGGGTACTGGCCGAGGTCGCTGCCGAGATCGCGACCGACCCGGCGGTGATCTCGGTGGCCGTGTCGCACCGGGTCGGGCCGCTGGAGGTCGGCGAGGTGGCGTTGGTCGCCGCCGTCAGCACCGCGCACCGGGCCGCCGGCTTCGCCGCCTGCGCCCGACTGGTGGACGAGGCCAAGGCGCGGTTGCCGATCTGGAAGCACCAGCATTTCGCCGACGGCACCGACGAGTGGGTCAACTGCCCCTGACGCTCGCGGACTCGGTGCCTGCCCCCCGTGGCGGTCGCCCCGCCGCCAGTGACAGTGACCAGGGCTGCCCCAGGCCGGTGCTGTCGACCCGTCAGGACCGGATGAGCGGGACCGGCCGGCTGACCCGGTGCTGCTCGGCGTAGAAGACCGGCTCCGCGCCGGGCCGCCAGGGCAGCGCCGCCACCAGCACAATCAGCCCGATGGCCAGGGAGTTCTCCATCAGCGCGCCGAACAGCCCGTCCTGATAGTGGGACTCCGCGGGGAGCTGGTGCTCGTACGGCCAGATCGGGGAGACCAGGAACAACAGATAGAGGGCGACGGCGGCGGCCGCGTGCCGGAACCCGGTGAGCGCCGGATACCAGATCGGTGACCGGAGTCCGCCGACCGCACTCAGCCCGGCTGGCGCGTTCGCCGGTCGACGCAGCCCACGGCTGGCGGCGCGGCGGCGGATGGCCGCGTCGGCCAGCACGATCACCGCCGGGATCACGAACACCAGGTGGTGGCTCCAGGAGATCGGGCTGATCACGTTCGCGGTGAGGCCTACCAGGGTGAAGGCGGTCAACTCGTCGCCGTCGGCGTGCGCACCGGCGGCCCGCGACAGGCCGACCGCGAGCAGCAGCACCGCGAACGCCAGGTAGAGCAGGCCCGGCGTCTCCACCGAGTCGTAGAGCCGGGCGAGGACGCCGGCCAACGACTGGTTGGGCGTCATGTCGGCCGCGCCGACCCGACCGGTGTCCCACAGCACCGACGTGAAGTAGGCGGTGGATTCGGCGCCGGCGACCGCGAAGGTGCCGATCGTCACGCCGAGCGCCGTGCCGACAGCGGTCGCCGCGGCCCGCCACTGCCGGGTGATCAGCAGGTGGACGATGAACAGCGCCGGGGTGAGCTTGATGGCGGTGGCCAGGCCGATTCCGACGCCTGCCCAGGCCCCGCTGAAGAAGAACCTCCGCAACGGGCCACCGACCGACCGCGCACCGCCGGCACGCTGAGCGGCGGCTCGCGGGTGCCGCCCGGCCCGCCAGCGCAGGGCGATCAGGTCCGCGAAGATGAGTGCGAACAGCAGCAGGTTCACCTGCCCGTACCCGAGCGTCTCCCGGGCCGGTTCCAGCGCGGCGGCCAGCGGCACCGCGAGCGCCACGGTGAACGGGAGGGACCAGCCCATCCGGTCGGCGAGCGGCCGCAGTAGTGCCGTCAGGATGACGGTGAGGGCCAGCAGACTTCCCACCATGTTGATCCAGGCGGCCCCGCCCAGCGGGAGCACCGCCATCGGCAGCATCACCAGGCCGGCGAACGGCGGATAGGTGAACCCGAGGGTGGTCCGTGGCGCGATGAACGCGTACAGGTCGTTGCCGTTCGCCCACCACGCGACGGCGCCGTAGTAGATCTTCATGTCGAAGAAGTTGTACGGCCGGCCGAACGTGCGCACGGCCCACCAGGCGAGGACGCAGACGACCGCGACGACGACGAGCCGGCCGACGGCACCGCGGTCGGGGCGGCGAGCGAGCCGCTGGCGGGGGGTTTCGCCGTCGGTTCGTCGCGCGACGGTCGCCGGCATGGCGTGGTCACCCCCGAACCGATGTCGTCTGTCCCAGCCAGATCCAGACCGCAGCCTAGAACCGCCCCCCACTGTCGTGCCCCCTGCGTTATCCGACCGTGTCCGGTCCCACACTAGTTCGCGACATTTCCGCCACGTTGCCGCAGGGCACCGAATCCCGTCGAATTCGGCCTCCTTGGACACCGGAGCGTGGGCATCCTATCGGCGCGGTTCAACCGGACGAACAGGGCTCAGCCCGGCATGCGGCGCGCCGCCGATGCCGACCATACCGCGATCCGCGCGTCGCGCCGGGCGGTTCGGACCGCCCGGCGGACCTTGCGCTGCCCGCTGCGGACCTTGCGCTGCCCGCCGCCGACGGCGTGCCCCGCACGCCACCGCAGGCTGGGCCGCCCTTCGGTGTCGGCGGCCGCGAGCAGCAGCCCGCCGAGCACGCTGAGGTTCTTCATAAAATGGATCTTGTGATTCATCCGCTGGGTGGGATCGTCGACCGTCCAGTACGCATGGCCGGCCAGCGTCGTCGGCACCAGCGTGCCGGCGAGCATCGCGGCGGCCGGGCGGGTCAGGTGCCCGGTCGCCAGCAGCAGGCCGGCGGCCAACTGAACGGCACCGTTGACGCGTACCAGGGATGCGGTGTCGGTGGGCAGTCGGGGGTTGGTCCGCTCCAGCACGGGCGCCACCCGGTCGGTCACCGGCTTGGCGCGCGAGACGTACGGTTCCGGGTTCGCGACGGCGCGGGCTCCGTTGATCACGAAGATGCCGCTCAACATCGCGCGGGCGACGGCGCGTACGGGTTTCATGGGTCAGTCATACCCCGCCGCGGTCCGGTTTACCCCCACAACCGTCGCCGTACCGCTGTTTCACTGGTCTGACCTGCGGTGGGACGAGTAGCGTCGCGATCCGTGACGACGGTACGACTGCGGTCCGAGCAGCCGGCGGACGGTGCCGGGATCCGGCGCGTGCTCGGCGACGCCTTCGGCCGGCCCGACGCCGCCACGCCCGCCGAGGTACGGCTGGTGGAGGCCCTGCGGGGCAGCACTGCGTGGCTTCCCGAGCTGTCCATGGTGGCCGAGGCCGCCGGGGAGATCGTGGGGTACGCCCTGCTGTCCCGGGTCACCGTCGAACCGTCCGGGACGCCGGCACTGGCGCTCGGTCCGGTCGCCGTGCGACCGGACCGGCAGGGTCTGGGGTACGGCACCGACGTGGTGGAGGCCGTTCTGGACGCCGCCACCGAGTTGGGTGAGAGCCTGGTGGTGGTGCTCGGCAGCCCGGCCTACTACCGTCGGTTCGGTTTCCAGCCGGCGGTTCGGCTCGGGTTGACCAGCCCGTGGTCGGGGCTGGGAAGTCCGTGGCAGGCGCTCGTGCTGCCGACCGACACCGGTGACGCGCCGGCGCCCCCGCCCGGTGAAGTCAGCTTCCCGGCGCCGTGGTCCCTGGTCTGACCACAGCTGAGCCGGCTGTCCTCGGATGCGACGCCGTCACGCCGGCTGCGTTCGGAGGTAGCGGCCGAAGTGCGGCACCGTGAACGCGACCGTGCCGCGTTCACCCGAATAGATCAGACCCTTCTTGATGAGCGCGTCCCGGGCCGGGGACAGGCTCGCTGGCTTGCGACCCAGCGAGCGGGCGATCTCCGCGGTCGGCACCGCGATGTCCATGTCGTCCCGGAGGTGGTCACCACCGTTCGGCGCGCCGGCGGCTCCGGTGGTTCCGGTCGCTCCAGTGGCTCCGGTGGCTCCGGTCGAGTCGGTCGCGGAGGACAGCGCGGCCATCGCCCGCATGTACTCCCGCTCCGCCGGGGTGGCCCGCTCGAAGCGGGAGCCGAAGAAACCCACCGCCAACTCGGCCTCCGCCTCTGGCGCGGCCACCCGGACGTCGGCGGCGGTGATCGGGGTACGCGGGGCGTGGTCCCACGTCGCCTTGCCGTACGCCTGGACGAAGTAGGGGTAGCCGCCCGACTTCTCGTAGAGCAGGTCGAGCGCCTTGGGCTCGTACTCGACCTCCTCCCGGGCGGCCGGTGCGCAGAGCGCCTGGTCGGCCGCGATCCGGTCGAGCCGGTCGATGCGCTGGTAGCGGAACAGTCGTTCCGAGTAGGACTTGGCGGCCGACAGTACGGCGGGCAGGTGCGGCAGACCGGCTCCCACGACGATCAGCGGCGCGCCGAGCTGGGACAGCTCGTGACAGGCGGCACACAGTCCGGAGACGTCCTCGGCCCCCAGGTCTTGCATCTCGTCGATGAACACGGCGATGCCGGTGCCGACGTCGGTGGCCACGCTGGCCGCGTCGGTGAGCAACTCGACCAGGTCGATCTCGATGTCGCCGGAGTCGGCCCGCCCGGTGGCCGCCGGCACGTCGATGCCGGGCTGCCACCGGTCGCGTAGCCGGGGTGCGGTCGCACCGCGACCTCGGCCGACCGGATCGGCGCGCAACGCGAACGCCTTCAGCACGCCGAGGAACTCGTCGATCCGGGCGGGTGCCCGGTGCCGCGGGGCCAGCTCCCGAACGGCCATGTGCAGGGCGGCGGCAACCGGGCGGCGCAACGACTGGTCCGGCCGAGCCTCAATCTTGCCGGTGCCCCAGATCCGGCCGATGGCCTGCGAGCGCAGCGTGTTGAGCAGCACCGTCTTGCCGACGCCGCGGAGGCCGGTCAACATCAGGCTGCGCTCTGGCCGCCCACGGGCCACCCGCTCCAGGACCACGTCGAAGACGTCCAGCTCGCGACCGCGCCCGGCGAGTTCGGGCGGGCGCTGGCCGGCGCCCGGAGCGTACGGGTTGCGGACCGGATCCACGCCTCGCACAGTATCGGGCGTTCTAGCCGGACCGCTAGATGCCGCTATAGGACGCCAGCGTGTCGTGGTCGATGGAAAACTACAGCTATCTAAAAAATGGGCTAGACGACGCTAGTTTTGGTTAGCGCAGTTTGAGGCAGAGCACGAAGTCCAGCACATCCAGCTCACTGTTGAAGAAGTACCAGTCGGTGTAGCCCGCCACCCCGGAGCACTTCGCCACCGCGTCGTTCTTGCCGTTGGTGGCCCCGTCGACGCGCTTGAGCACCTCGTACGTCTTCGGCGTGCAACTGGTGATGGCGAGCTTCGGCTTGTCGCCGCTGCCGCTCTCGTTCTTGACACACTGGCCCTCCTTGACGAACCGGGCGTCCGTCGAGGACTCGGGCGTAGGGGTGGCAGCCACGTCCTCGGAGGGGGCGGCTTCGCTCGCCGGCACCGACTCGGTCGGCGTCGGTGCCGACGCTGTCGACGGCGTGCCGCTGCCCCGGCCGAGCAGGAACACCGTCGTGGCGCCGCCACCAACCACCAACAGCGCCAGGACGGCAAGCAGGATGATCATGGGCGTTCGGCTCTTCGGCGGCGGCGGTGGGGCGCCGGCCGACGACCAGGTGCCCGGTGGCGGTCCCGGCGGGTACGACTGGTCGGCGGCGCCGTATTCCGAGGGCTGGCGGTACTCCGGCGGTCGGCCGTATCCGCCGGCACCGGACTGGCCGTACCCCGCGGCGGGGTCGCCGTACCGAGGATCGGCCGACTGACCCTGGCCGTATTCCGGTCCGGGGCCGTAGGTCGAGCCGGGGCCGTATCCCGGTCCGGGGCCGTATCCCGGTCCGGGGCCGTATCCCGGTCCAGAACCGTAACCGTGGGTCGACGGCGGACCGTCTGGGCGCGGACCGTAGCCGGGACCCGGCTCCCCGTACCCCCGGGACGGGCCGTAGCCCGGCGGCTGATCACTGACGGGCGGACCGTAACTCGGCGGCGGACCGTAGCCGGGCGGCGGGTCGGCCGCCGGCCGGTCGCCGGCCGGGTGCTGTTGCCGGCTCGGCCACGGATCGGGGTGCGGGTCACCCGACCGTCCGTAGTTCGACACGAGTTGTCTCCGATCCGGGGAGAAATCTATGGGCGGGGGATGCCCAGGCCACCGTAGCGTGGACCAATGATCAGCTCATCACCCGGAAGCTGGTCTGCCACTCCACTTTCCTCGTAGATCTCGGGCTCCTGCTGTCCCTCGTCGGTCTGACCCGGGAGTGTGCGGGGAGTGGGTGAGTCAGAGGAGACGGAGCTGGCGATCCTTCGGGCGGCGGGGGCGCGCGTCACCGAGCCGCTCGAACAGCCCTGGGTCGATCGCGTCGAAGAACGGTGTCGGCGCACAGTCCCGGTCCTGCCCACCGCGCACCCGGCGAGCCACGTGACTGAGGTAGAGCCGGTCCTGGGCGCGGGTCATCCCCACGAAGAACAGTCGCCGCTCCTCGGCCAGGTCCTCGTCGCCCGGTGGCCGACCGGGCAACCGCAGCGGCAGCAACCCGTCCTCGCAGCCCACGAGGAACACCACCGGGAACTCCAGTCCCTTGGCCGCGTGCAGGGTGAGCAGGGTGACCGCCTCCGCCCGCGGGTCGAGCGCGTCCACCTCCTCCCCGGTGGCCAGCCTGGTCAGGAACGCCGGCAGGTCGTCGCCGCACCGCTGGGCGAGCGGCGTGAGCAGGTCCACAGCGGACCAGATCTCCTCGGGGCCGACCCCGCCGGCGGCGTCCAGTGTCGGGGCCGCGTACCGGTCGGCGAGCACCTGACCGGCGAGCCGGAGCCGGGCCGCCAAGGGTCCGGCAAGCCCGTCCGCGTGCCGCAACTCGCGGGCCAGGACCGCCACCCCGGCCCGGTCGCGCAGCCGGTTGTGGGACCGCTTCTGAACCGGCACGCCGGCCCGGACGAGCGCGTCGACCACCGCGGCGGCCTGCGCGTCGGTGCGGTAGAGCACCGCGATGTCGGAGAACGACAATCCGGGTCGGGTCTCCGCCCGGCTGTCCGCCCGCCCGGCGTCGAAGGACCGGTGGGACAGCCCACCGACCAGATCGTCCACGGTCCGCACCACGAAGTCCGCCTCGTCCGCCACCGACGCGGCCGGATAGCGGCCGACCAGCGGCGCCTCCGGATCCAACCGCGCCGGGTCGAGGCGCCGCCCCCGGACCAGCGAGGTGGGCGCGATGGCCTGCACCGCGGCGGCCAGGATCGGCGCGGAGGACCGGTAGTTGCGGGTCAACCGGACCAACCGCGCGTCCGTGAAGTCCCGCGAGAAGCGCAGAAAGTACCCCACGTCGGCGCCCCGGAACGAGTAGATCGCCTGGTCGGGGTCACCGATCGCGCAGAGGTTCCCGTCGCCGGGGCTGAGCAGCCGGAGCAGCTCGTACTGGTCGGCGTCGACGTCCTGGTACTCGTCCACGAAGATCCATGACCAGCGCCGGCGGTACTGCGCGACCAGCGCGGGCTCGTCGCGCAGCAGCCGCACCGGCAGCTCCACCAGCTCGTCCAGGTCGACCAGATCACGGGCCCGGAGCAGCTTGACGTACGCCGCGTCGTCATCGCCAGCCTCGGCCCGGATCTCCACCCGGTCGGCGTCGTCGGCGATCCGGAAGTCCGCCGGCAGACCGACCGCGGCGGCGTTTTCCCGCAGGATCAGCAAACCCAGCGAATGGAACGTGGCGACCGTGACGTCCTCGGCCACCGGGCCGAGCAGGTCGTCCAACCGGGACCGCAGCTCCTCGGCGGCGCGCCGGGTGAACGTGATGGCCAGGCAGTGCTCCGGGAAAACGTTCAACTCCGCGCAGAGGTACGCGATGCGATGGGTGAGCGTCCGGGTCTTGCCGGTGCCCGGACCGGCCACGATCAGCATCGGCCCGCCGGGAGCGGACGCGGCGACCCGCTGCATCGCGTCCAGCCGGTCCAGCAGGCCGGTCCCCACCTCCTCCATTCCGGCCAGCACCGGCTCGAACGGCTCGTGCGGCGACGGCGGCGGAGCGATCGGCGGCGGTGGTTCGGACACCGGGACCGGCCGGGACCGTCGGCGGGCGGTGGGACCGGACGCGCCGACCACCGTGCCGGGCCGCGACCGGTCCGGCGCTCGCCGGGGCGCCGGAGCCGGCATGTCGAACAGGGCCTCCGGCTGCGCCCCCCGCCGGCCGGTCAGCTCACCCGGTTCGAACAGGGTGATCACGCCGTACTCGCCGTCGTACCCGGGAACTCGCCGCACCTGGCCGCGGCGCAGCCGGCCGATCGCCTCGGCCAGCAGTTCGCCCCCGGCGGACCGGATGTCCGCCAGCGGCGTCCGAGTGAGGATCTCCAGCTCCGGGCCGAGCGCGGCGGTCAGCGTGGTGAGCTGCCCGGTCACCCGCTTCGACTTGGCCCCGACCGATTCGATCTCGCCGAGGATCTCGGCGAGCGACACCAGATGGGTGACCGCCGGCGTGCCGGCCGGCCGCTGCCCGGCGGGCCGGTCGGCCAGCTCCTCGACCCGGCTGAGCACGCCGACCGTCAGCGGCTTGCCGCACTCCGGGCAGCGCCCGCCGGCCTCCCTGGTCTGCTCGGGCGACCAGTTGATTCCGCAGGCCCGGTGTCCGTCAGCGTGGTACTTCCCCTCCTCGGGAAAGAACTCGATCGTCGAATGCGGCCCGGTGCCGGTCCGCAACGCGTCGCGGACCGCGAAGTAGTCCAGCGCGGTGTCGAAGACGGTTGCCTCGCGGGCCAGGGCGGCCGGTGAATGCGCGTCCGAGTTGGAGACCAGCCGGTAGCGGTCCAGGGTGGACACCCGCCAGTTCATCGCCGGGTCCGACGACAACCCGGTCTCCACGGCGAAGATGTGCTCGGCCAGGTCGGCATAGCAGTCGGCGATCGCGTCGAACCCCGACTTCGAGCCGAGCGCCGAGAACCACGGCGTCCAGATGTGCGCGGGCACCAGGTAGCCGTCCGGGCTGGCGGTGAGGGTGATCTCCAGCAGGTCACGGGAATCCAGGCCGAGGATCGGCCGCCCGTCCGAGGCGAGGTTGCCGATCCGCCCGAGCGCCGTGTTGAACCGCTCCACGGCGTCGAGATCGGGAAGATAGACGAGGTGGTGCACCTTGCGGGTGCGGTCGGCCCGCTTGTAGATGGTGGAGATCTCGACGCTCAGCGCGAACCGTACCGGCGTGCCCTCGGCGGTCGAGGCCAGCCGCGGCGGCAACCGGCGGACGACGTCCCGCTCGGTGTCCGCGTCGAGCCGGTACAGCCCCGGTTCGGCCGGCACCAGCGTCTCCCGCAGGTGCGCCAGCCACGCCGGGTGGGTGAAGTCACCCGTACCGAGCAGGGTGACGCCCTTGCGCCGAGCCCACCAGGCGAGCGTCGGCACGGTCAGGTCGCGGCTGCACGCCCGCGAGTATCTGGAATGGATGTGCAGGTCGGCGACGAACGGGGTGCCCACGGGGGAGCCGCTGACATCGGCGGCCGGGATCGGAAGCACGCCGCATCCTGTCACGCGCCGATCCGGGACTGCCCGGCGCCACGCTGCCGGGTGAGGTGGAGCGCTATGCGCTGCGCAACTCGACAAGGGTGACCTGCGGCGGCGCGCCGACCCGCACCGGCGGCCCCCAGAATCCGGCGCCGTTGGTCACCACCACCTGCGTACCGTCGATTGTGGCGTGCCCGGAAACCACCGGCTGCTCCAGCCCGACCAGGAGGTTGAACGGCACGATCTGTCCACCGTGGGTGTGCCCGGACAGTTGCAGGTCCACCCCGCGCCGGGCCGCCTCGTGCACGGCGACGGGCTGGTGAGCGAGCAGCACCACGGGACGGTCCGGGTCCCGTCCGCCGAGCGCGGCGTCATAGTCCGGTCCCGCCTCGACCCCGGTGCCCCCGAACTCCTCCGCCGACACGTCGTTGACGCCGGCCAGGTCCAACACCCCACCCGGGGTGACGATCTCGCGGCGGCGGTTCTGCAACACCCGCAGACCGAGCCGATCGACCTCGGCCACCCACTCCGCCACGCCGGAGTAGTACTCGTGGTTGCCGGTCACGAAGAAGCTGCCGTACCGGGACCGCAGGTCGCGCAGCGGGGCGGCGGCCGGCCCGAGTTCGGCGACCGAGCCGTCCACCAGGTCACCGACCACCGCCACCAGATCGGCGTCCACCCGGTTGATCGCGGCGACCACCCGTTCGGCGTGCGGACGACCCGAGAGCGGGCCGAGGTGGATGTCGGAGACCAGCGCGATCCTCATCCCGTCCATCCGGCGGGGCAGCTTGGCCAACGGGATCTGGACCCGGTTGAGTCGCGGTGGGCCCTTGGCCACGGCCACCCCGTACCCGGTGACGCCGGTCGCGGTGAGCCCGGCGACGATGGCCAGGCTGCGGGCCAGCAGCAGCCGGCGACCCGGATCGTGTCCCGGCTCGGCCGGCGGGACCGTGGTGCTGCTCGGCGAACCCGTGGCGCCGTCCGGCGGCACCCGGCCGCCGGACCCCGGCCCGACGGCCGGCGCGGGGCCGGCCGAGGCATTCGTGCCGGCCGCCCGCTCCGCGCCCGGCCCGGCCAGCACCGCCACCGGGTCGCCCGCCTCCGTCGGCCGGTCCGCCTGCACCGGCTCCCGCGCCGGTACGCCGGCTGCTCGACGCCGGACGAGACGCCTGATCACCAGCATCGGCAACTCGGCGACGACCAGCAGGACGAGCAGGTAGAACATCACGGCCAGCCAGAGGTAGCCAGGCCACGCCAGCCAGTAGAGCCCGGCTCGGGTGCCCGCCAGGGTGGCTGGGATCAGCAGGGCCAGGGTGACCATCAGCACCCCGCCGGCGCGCCGCCAGCGACCCGGCCGGGTGGTGTCCCGGACCAACCGCTTCCACAGGTACAGGTGGACCAGGGTGGGGACCAGCAGGACGATCGCCAGGAACAGCACCGCCGCCACCCTCAGCCGCCGGCGAACGGGGGTAACACGTCGACCGTGGCGCCGGACGGCAGCGGAGCCCGCCGGTCATGCCAGGCCAGCCCGTCGACCAGGAAGCTGGCGGCGGCCAGGACTGCGGCCAGCCGGGCCCCGCGCCGGTCCGCGAGGTCGGTGGTCAGGTCGGCGAGGGATCGGCCCGAGGGCACGGTCTCCTCACTGACCCCCGCCGCCGCGCGGGCACCGGCGAAGTACCGGATGGTGATCGGCACGGGTCATCCTCCGATCGCGGACATGGGCCGGTGCGGCTGCAGGAAGGTCGGGTCGTCGATACCGTGCCCCGCGCGCTTGGGCCAGGTGGCGGCGCGCCAACGGTCGGCCAGGTCCGTGTCGTCGGCCCCCTCGCGCAACGGCGTCCGCAGATCGGACTCCGCGGTGGCGAACAGACAGTTGCGGATCTGGCCGTCGGCGGTGAGCCGGGTCCGGTCACAGTCACCGCAGAACGGTCGGGTGACGCTGCCGATCACCCCGACCCGAGCCGGTCCGCCGGTGGAGTCGACGTGTCCGTCGACCAGCCAGGTCTCGGCCGGGGCGCCGGCCCGGTCGACCGGGTCGGGTCGTAGCGTGAACTGGTCGCTGAGGGCGGCGAGGATCTCGTCGGCGGTCACCATCGCCGTCCGGTCCCACCCGTGCTGGGCGTCGAGCGGCATCTGCTCGATGAACCGCAGTTGGTAGCCGTGCGCCAAGGCGAACCGGAGCAGCGCCGGGGCCTCGTCGTCGTTGATTCCCCGGAGCAGCACGGCGTTGATCTTCACGGGTCGCAGCCCAGCGGTCGCGGCGGCGGCGAGTCCGGCACGCACGTCGGCGAGCCGGCGACGGCGGGTGATCCGCGCGTAGCGCTCGTCGTCGACGGTGTCCAGGGACACGTTCACCCGGTCCAGTCCGGCCGCCCGTAGCGGCGCGGCGAGCCGGTCCAGCCCGAGGCCGTTGGTGGTCAGCGACAGCCTCGGCCGGGGGGTGAGCCGGGCCACCCGGGCCACGATGTCCACCAGACCGGGTCGGATCAGCGGCTCCCCGCCGGTGAACCGGACCTCGGTGATCCCCAACCGCTCGACCGCCACCCGGACCAACCGGACGACCTCGTCGTCGGTGAGGACCTCACCGCGCGGCAGCCAGGGCAGCCCTTCGGCCGGCATGCAGTAGGTGCAGCGCAGGTTGCACCGATCGGTAAGCGACACCCGAAGGTCGATCGCGGTCCGGCCGTACCGGTCGATCAGAGCACCGGTGCCGGACCGGGCGTCCGGTCCGGACGGCCGCGCTTCGCTTTCCGCCGGGCGGTCCCCCGCCCGCGGCCCCGGCGCACTGGTCATCGCTCGACCGTAGCGCGTCCCGGTCAGGAGACGCGGCCCGGACGGTCGCATCCCATGGCAGGAAGGGTCCATTATCACGCACTCTGCGATGATAAGAGCGCCTTCTCACCTCAGCGCCGCGCGGGCCGTCGCGGCCACCGACTCCCGGTAGGCCGCGCCGAACAGGGCGGCGTGCACCAGCATCAGGTGCAACTGATGCACCGGCACCCGGGCCCGCCAGCCGTCCGCCAGTGGCCACACCTCCTGGTACGCCGCGATCGTCCGGTCGAGGTGTGGACTGCCGCCGAAGAGGGCCAGCTGGGCCAGGTCGGTCTCCCGGTGCCCCCCGTGCGCCGCCGGATCCACCAGCCAGGCCCGGTCACCGGCGCCCCACAGCACATTGCCCGGCCACAGGTCGCCGTGCACCCGGGCCGGAGGCTCACTCCCGCCGTACCCGTCGACGCGGTCGATGACCTGCTCGACAAGCGTGCGTTCGGCCTCGGAGAGGGCGCCGGTGTCCACCGCGCGCCGCAGGTACGGCCGCAGCCGGTGCTCGGCGAACCAGCCGGGCCATGGACCAGGCCGCGCGGTGTTGTCCTGCGGCAGCGCGCCGATGTACCCGTCCCAGTCCGCGCCGAACGCCGGCGCCCCGGCCCGGTGCAGCGCGGCCAACTCCCGGCCGAACCGCTCGGCGGCCGCCGGCGTTGCCGGGCCCGGATCAACCCATTCCAGGGCCAGCAGGTCGGGCAGTTCCACCAGAACCTCGGGCACCGGCACCGCGTTCGCCGCGCGGAGCCAGCGCAGGCCGTTGGCCTCGGCCGTGAAGAACCTGTCGGGTACGGCCGATGCCGCGCCCTCGGGCCAGGTCTTCGCGAAGAGGGAACTGCCGTCGTCCAGGGTGAGTCGGGAGGCGGCGCAGATGTCGCCGCCCGGCACCGGCGTCTCGCGGATCCGCTGGTGGGTCAGGAAGGTGGGGAGCTGTCGCGGGTGCGCGCGCAGGTACGCCAGGTCCATCCGGGCACGGTATCCCGGCACCACGATGCTTTCCGTGCGGCCGTGATGCTTCCGGGGCGGGCCCTTCGGAGTAAGGATGGGGAATGGCCTCCGCAGGCGTGCGTCCGTACCGCCCGACCGACCACCAGGCCGGGCGGCGGTTGTGGACGGAACTGGTCGACCAGCACGGCTCGCTCTATCCGGGGCCGGGCGGATCCGAGCCTGGAACGGGCTTCGAGGAGTACCTGACCCGGCTCGACCTGTCCGGGGTCTGGGTGGCGGACCACCCGGAGTACGGCGTGGTCGGGCTCGTCGGTCTGATCATGGATGGTCGTGCGGGTCGGGTGGAGCCGGTGGTGGTGGACGCCCGGCTGCGCGGGAACGGGCTGGGTCGGGCGCTGCTCGATCACGTGGCCGGGGAGGCGCGCCGGCGTGGGCTGCGCGAGTTGAGGGTCACGCCGGAGTCGCGCAACGTCGACGCGCTGCGCTGCCTGCACGCGGCGGGGTTCGACGTGTTGGCGGCCGTCCAGTTGAGTCTCGACCTGACGGACCGCCCGGTCGACCGGGCGGACGGGATTGACCTGCACGGCCTGCGATTCCGGAGCTGAGGCGTCAGTCCCGTCGCGGTGACCGCGCCGAGTGCGACGGCGGCGCGGCGGGGGAGAGGACCGGCGTACGGCGAGCCGCCGGCCGGCTTCGTCAGGTCGCCGTCCGCGGATCGCGGCCTTCCGGGCGCTCCAAAGACCGGCTCACCTGCTCACTTACAGTGGGTAACTGTGGATAACCCGCGTGTCATCCACAGGCTGCCGGTAGGGGTGTTCCGATGCGCCGCCGGCTGGACCAGGCTGCTCGTCATGGCATCCTCCGACCCACCGCGGCTCACCGTCCGCTCGCCCGCCGACCTGCTCGCCGCCGTGCCGTACCTGCTGGGCTTCCATCCCACCGACAGCCTGGTCGTGGTGGCCATGCACCGCGACCGGATCTCCTTCGCCGCCCGCATCGACCTGCCCGAGTCCGATCCGCCCAGGGTGCGCGCCGCGACCGACGGCCTCGCGGTCGTCGTGGCCAGGCAGCGGGTCGACGCGGTCACGCTGGTGGGGTACGGGCCACCCGCTCGGGTGACCGCCGCGGTGGATGCGGCCGCCGGGGCGATCTCGAAGCGGGGCCTCCCGGTCATCGATCAGCTCCGGGTCACAGCGGGACGGTGGTGGTCATACCTGTGCACCGAGCCCGACTGCTGTCCGATCGACGGGCATCGGCTCGACCCGTCCACCAGCCCGGTCAGCGCCGCCGCCGTCTTCGCGGGCCAGGTCGCGCTGCCCGACCGGGCCGCGCTGGAGCGGCAGGTCGCCCCGGCCGCCGGATCCGAGCGGGCGATGCTGCGGGAGGCGACCGAACGGGCCGCCAACCGCCTGGCGACGCTGCGGGCCGGCGGGCCCGCGGCGGAATCCGCCGGGCCGGTGGGCGGCGGACGCGCCGGTGGACCCGGGTGCCTGGCCGATGATCGTAGGGCCGAGCCAGGGCCGGTGGAGCGAAAGGTGCTCGACGCCGGGTGCGCGGCGATCCGGGAAGCGGTGCACCGGCATCGCTCTGGTGGCCGGCTCACCGACGACGAGGTGACATGGCTCGGCCTCCTCGTCAACCATCTGCCGGTAGGCGACGAGGCGTGGACGCTTATCGAAGCGGGCGACGACGACCAGATCGATCTGTGGACGGACGTGGTGCGCCGGGTCGATCCGGCCCTGGTGCCGGCACCAGCAAGCCTGCTCGCCCTCGCCGCGTGGTTGGACGGGCATGGGGCGCTGGCCGCGGTGGCGCTGGACCGGGCCCTGGAGGCCGATCCCGGTTACCCGCTGGCGTTGCTGCTCGACGACGCCCTGAGCCGTGGCATGCCGCCGGCCGCGCTGCGCGACTGGCCGGACCGGGCGGGCGGCGGACCGGGCGCCTTCGGCGAGGGCGCGTCGGGCGACGGATCGGGCGGGTCGACTGGCGGACGGGGTCCGTCCGGCGGCGGACCGGGCGCACGAGGGCGGCGGGCACGCCACACACCGGGCAGGCGCGCGCGGCGCCGCGGGCGGGACGGTAGCGCCGAGCGCAACCGTTGACCGTGCGGGACCGTTTGGCCGCGCTCAGCCACTGATCCGCTCGGCCCCGGCGTAGACGTTCATCGTCTGACCACGCAGAAAGCCGACGAGGGTCATGCCGGCCTCGGCGGCCAGATCGACGGCGAGGGTGCTGGGCGCCGACACCGCCGCGAGCACCGGAATCCCGGCCATCCAGGACTTCTGTGTCAGCTCGAAGCTCGCCCGGCCGGACACCATCAGGACGTGCCCGGCCAGGGGCAGCCGATCCTGGCGCGCCGCCCAGCCGACGAGCTTGTCCACCGCGTTGTGCCGACCCACGTCCTCGCGTGCCGCCAGCAACTCGCCGTCGGCGGTGAACAACCCCGCGGCGTGCAACCCGCCGGTGCGGGCGAAGCCTCGCTGGGCGGCGCGCAGGGCGTCCGGCAGTGTGGCCAGCGTCGTGGCCGGCACCCGCACCGGATCGGTGGTGACGTCGTACGGCGAGCGGGTCCGGACCGCTTCGATGCTCGCCTTGCCGCAGACGCCGCAGGAACTTGTGGTGTAGAAGCCCCGGGCCGGGTCGGTCTCCGGCTCCGGCACGTCGTCGCCGAGCACCACATCCACCACGTTGTACGTGTTCGGCGCGTCGTCACCCGCGCAGAGCTGGGCGGTCCGCACGTCCTTCGCCGAGCTGATCAGACCCTCGGTCAGCAGGAACCCGATGGCCAGGTCGAGTTCGTCGCCAGGGGTGCGCATCGTCACCGCCAGCGGGCGGCGAGGGCCCTGCCCGGCACGGCCGACCCGGATCTCCAGCGGCTCCTCGGCGGCCAGCGTGTCCGGCCGGCGCACCGCGTTCCGATCCGCCCGATCCGACGCGAGGTCGATCCGCAGCACACTGCGGCGATCCGTGGCCCGTCCCATGACACCATCCTGCCCCGGATCTCGGCCGCCCACCGCGTGGCCGAGCCGGTTACCGTGAGCGGGTGCGGGGATACGCGGCGGTGGTGCTCGCTGGCGGTGCGGCCCGCCGGATGGGCGGTGTGGACAAGCCGGCCATGCTGGTCGGTGGTCGCCCCATGCGGGACCGCGTGCTGGCCGCGGTGGCCGATGCGGCGCCCCGGATCGTGGTGGGGCCCGGCGTCGAGTTGCCCAGCGGCGTGCTGGCCACTCGGGAGGAGCCAGCCGGCGGAGGCCCGGTGGCCGCGTTGGCTGCCGGACTGGCCCATCCCGGTCTGGCCGAGGCGGTCGAGGTGGCCGTGCTCGCGGCCGACCTGCCGCTGCTCACCTCGGCGGCGGTGACCGAATTGCGGCGGGCGCTGGCGGCCGACGGCGCGTTGGACCCGGCGGAGCGGGCGGACGGCGCCTGCTTCCGGGACGAGACCGGCCGGCGTCAACATCTCTGCGGGGTGTGGCGGGTGGGCGCACTGCGCCGCGCTGTCGCGACTCTCACCGACCGTCGCGGGGGGGCACTGGCCGGAGCGTCGATGCGGATGCTGATCGACGGGTTGGTGGTACGGGAGGTGTCTCCGCTCGGTGGCACGGCGTCCGGGTCCGGGGCGCCGCCGTGGTTCGACTGCGACACTGACGACGATGTCCGGCGGGCCGAGGAATGGGTGAAATGACCAAAATGGATGACTGGGTGGCGTCGGCCACTGCGGAGCTTGGCATCGAGCCGGACCGGGTACCGGTGCCCATGGTGCTCGACCTGGCCCGCGACGTGGCACACCAGGTGCTCCGACCGGCCGCGCCGGTGACCGCGTACCTGCTCGGCCTGGCCGTCGGCGCGGGTGCCGACCCCACCGAGGCCGCGCGCCGGCTCACCGATCTGGCCGAGCGGTGGGAGGGCTGATCACGCTGGCGGCTGGGTAGGGTGTTGGCCTGACGGACGGAGGCGATCATGACGGCAGACCCCTCGTCGCCCGGCGCGCACGATCTCGTCCTACTCGACGAGCCCAGCACCGCCGACCTGCGGGTGAAGGTTACCGAGGCGTGGCAGGACTTCGCGCGGGCGCTGGCCGCCGCGTTGCGTACCCTGCCGATCGGTGCCTATCTGGAGATCACCCTCGACCCGACCGCCTCCGGCACCGGCCATGCCGTCTACTCGGTCACGGCGACGGTGGACCAGGAGGACCGGCTCGGAGCGCGGGCGGTGGGCAACGCCGGGCTGCCCGACGGCTACCGGCTCGACCGGTCGGCGGTCGCCGACATGGTCGCCCTCGGCTGGGCGCCGCCGGGGGTGGTCGAGGGCTCCGGTGACCAGTTCGGGCTGCACCGCTCCCGGGCGGAGGCGAATCAGGTGGCCACCGTCGTGTCCCGAACACTGCGGGACGTCTACGGCGCACCGCACCCGGCGTTCCTCGTCTTCCTGGCCCGGAACGCGGACCAGGAGCCGATCACCGTCGAGCCCCTCGGTCCGGCCCGTCCGGAAATCGTCTCGGACGAGCAACTGGAGCGTGACCTCGACGCGGCGCTGGCGACCGCCGTACCCGAGTCCACCGGCGACGCGCTGGCCCTGGACGACCAGGTCCGGACGGTCCTCTCCGCCATGCTGCGCTCCGAGCCCGGCCAACTCCAGGTGGACTCCGACGGAGATATCAGCATCCGGGCGGGATCGGCGATGGTGTTCGTCCGCATCCGGGACAACCCGCCGCTTGTCGACGTCTTCTCCCCGATCCTCACCGAGGTGGAGCCGACCGAGCGGCTCTACGTCAAGCTGTCCGAACTGACCAACCGGATGCCGATCGGGCGGCTCTACTGCGCCAGCGACACGGTGTGGGCGTCGATCCCCGTCTTCGGCCGCAACTTCCAGGCCACCCACCTGATGCTGGCGGTGCAGGTGATGACCGGACTGGCCGACGAACTGGATGACCGGCTGCACGGAGAGTTCGGCGGCAAGCGGTTCTTCGGCGAGGGGGACAAGCCTGCCCAGCGGGAGGTCGGCGAGCACCGCACGGGCATGTACCTCTAGCCACCCACGACGTCGGCTGGCGTCCGTCCACACCCTGTGGATAGAACGTGTGTACTACCCACAGGCGCGTCCACAGCCTGTGGATAGAACGTGTGTACGACGCCGGCGGGTGCTGTCGGGACGCGCTTCAGTCGGGCGCCGCCACGACCGTGGGCGACTCGGCCAGCCTGGACAAGACGATCATGCTCCGGGTGGATGTCACGAAGGGCTCGGCGCGCAGCCGTTCGAGCGCCTGCTCCAGGTGTGCGATGTCGGCGGCGCGGAGATGCACCAGGGCGTCCGCCTCACCGGAGACGGTGTAGGCGCCGACCACTTCGGGATGCCGGCGGGTCGCGGTGGCGAGTTGGGCCGGAGTCGTCCGCCCGGTGCAGAAGAGTTCGATGAACGCCTCGGTCGTCCAGCCGACCGCGGCGGGGTCGACCACGGCCGTGAAGCCGCGGATCACACCGCCGGCGCGGAGCCGGTCAACCCGCCGCTTGACGGCCGGAGCGGAGAGGGAAACCCGGCTGCCGATCTCCGCGTACGAGGCGCGCGCGTCGGCGACGAGCGACGCAATGATTCGCTGATCAACGGCGTCGATGTGCAACGTTCTACCTCTCCGAAGCAATGCATGTGGCTGTTATCGCGCATCAACCGTACCTACCCTTGGTGTTCGTGAACCAGCAACGCATGCCGCGAAAGCGGACATTTCTCATGTGTCCCCCGGAGTACTTCGCGGTGGAGTACGCCATCAATCCGTGGATGGACACGGACCAGCCGGTGGACACCGAACTGGCTGTCAAGCAGTGGGAAGGGCTCCGCGAGACGCTGCTCCGGCTCGGGCACTCGGTGCACGTGCTCGCGCCCGAGGCCGGCCTGCCAGACATGGTCTTCGCGGCGAACGGGGCGTTCGTGGTCGACGGCATCGCGTACGGTGCCCGCTTCAAGCACCAGCAGCGGACGGCCGAGGCGGCTCTGCACCGCGCCTTCTACGAGGAGGCGGGCTGGCGGTTCATGGCACCCAGCGAGACGAACGAGGGCGAGGGGGACTTCGCCTATCTCCCCCGATCCCACGGCGGTCTGATCCTCGCCGGCTACGGCTTCCGTACCGAGTTGGCGGCACACGCCGAGGCCCAGGAGATGCTCAACCACCCGGTGGTGTCCCTGCGCCTGGTCGACCCGCGTTTCTACCACCTGGACACGGCACTGGCGGCGCTCGACGACGAGCGGGTCGTCTACTTCCCCGGCGCCTTCTCGGTGGCCGCGCAGAAGGTCCTTGCCCAGCTCTTCCCGGACGCCGTGCTCGCCGACGAGGTGGATGCCTTCGCCTTCGGGCTCAACCTGGTGGGCGACGGTCAGCACGTAATCCTCAACAATGAGGCGAGCGGGCTGGCGAGCAAGCTGGCAGCCGCCGGTTACACGCCGGTAATGGTCGACCTTTCCGAACTCAAGAAGGGCGGCGGCAGCGTGAAGTGTTGCGTCGCCGAGTTGCGTCGATGAGGTGCCCGAGGTCCGGGCCCAGCTCGCCCTCTCCTGGGGGGCCGGTCAGGCGTCGGACGACAGCAGGACGGCGCGGTCGCGGGGTGGCGCCGCCACCGCCTGGCTTCCGCCACCCTCAGCCGAGCGTGCCCAACTCCTCGACCAGCACGTTGGCCAGAACCTGACCCTCCGTGCGGACCTGCCGCAGATACCACTTCTGCTGTGGGGTTCGCGGCTGGTTGAACTGCCACGGGCCGCGCGGGCTGTCCACCTGGCCGACCCGCCCGAGGGCGAGGTTCACCGCCGGTGGCGTCGGCTCGCCCTCCACGATCCGGATCGCCTTGTCGAGCACCTGTGCCGCGTCGTACGACGCCATCGCGTAGGTGGACGGTGCCACGCTGTGCGCCTTCCGGTAGGCGGAGGCGAACTCCCGGTTGGGACCGTTCTTCAGGTCCGAGGAGTAGTTGAGAGCGGTGGTGATGTTCTCCGCCTCCGCCGGCTTGAGCTCACTCAACACGTTTCCCTCGGTGAGAAAGCCCGGGCCGAAAATCTTCTTCCGGTAGCCGGCCTCGTGCAACCGCCGGAGGAAGCGCACCGCCGCGTCGCCCGCGAAGAAGCAGAAGACGGACTCCGGCTGCTGCGCCAGCAACCTGGTGATCTGCGTGTCGAGGGCGTCGTCGGACGGGCTGGCCGTGGATCCGGTCCACAGCGGCGGCCGGAGCCGCGAGTCCCCGGGTCCGAAGCTCTGCCGGAATCCGTTCACCGCGTCCGTGCCGGCCGGGGTCTGCGGGCTGATGGTGCTTACCCGGCCCTTGGTGTTCGCCTTCACGTACGGCCCGAGGGCCTGGCCGGCCTCGTCGTTGACGTACGACGTCCGCCAGATGTAGAAGACGCTCTGCAGGCTGGTCGGCGAGGCGTTGGAGGCGACGAGCGGCACCTTCGCCTGCTCCACCATGTCCCGGATGCCGAGCATCACCGACGAGTCCACGACCCCGGTGAGCGCCAGCACGTCCTGCTTCAGCAGGGTGTCGACGGCGGCCTTGCCGGAGTCGGCGGAGTCGCCCTCGTCCGCCCCGATCAACTCCACCGGGTAACCGCCGAGCCGGTTCTCGTTGAGTTCGAGGAACAGTTGGAAGCCGTTGCGGATGTCGTCCCCGATCGCCTTGTAGACGCCCGAGCGGGGGGCGATCAGCCCGATCCGGATGGGGTCCGCGTCGACCGGTTCGTCGTCCGTGCTGGCCTCACTGGTGCCGCAGGCCCCGACCAGCCCGCCGCCGCCGAGGGCGGCCAGCAGTTTGAGGATCTGCCTGCGATCGACGTGCGGCACCGATGACCTCCTGATTGGTACGGACAGACGGCAGTCCATCCGGCGTTCTACCCGCTAAATGGCAGCGCGTCAATGCCGCGATCAAGGACGGTGGATCGCTCGGAGCGCCGCGGTCACCCTCGGCCACGCTTCGGACAGCGGGTCTATCAAGCCGAAGTGTTCACATCCGGGCAGTTCAACCAGCGTGACGTCACCGCCGGCGGTCGTCGCGGCGGCGACGTAGTGCCGGCTGATCTCGACGGGCACCTGACGGTCGGCCGTTCCGTGCACCACCACGACGGGTGCCGGCGGCGGCACCGTCAGTGCCGGGTCGGCCGCCGCGTATCTCTCGGGCACCTCATCGGGTCCGCCGCCCAGCAGCGCCGTCACCGCGCCGTCGTCCAGATCGCGCCGGTGCGCCTCCACCAGGTCGGCGACGGGGGCGAGGGCCAGGACGCCGGCGACAGGTACGCCGGCACCGGCGCTCCACAGCGCCAACTGTCCACCGGCCGAGTGGCCGAGCAGGATCGGCGGTCCCGCCGCCACGATGTCGGCCCGGTCCGCGAGGAGGCCGGGCAGGGCCGTCAGGCCGGCGACCACGTCATCTCCGGTTGCCGGCCAGCCACCGCCGGGTTGACCGGTACGCCGGTATTCGAGCTGGGCCACTGGGTAGCCCAGCTCGGCGAGGGCCGTGGCGAGGGGGCCGGTGTGCCTCCGGTCGTACTCGGACCGCCAGAAACCGCCGTGGATCACCACCACCAGCGGGTACGGGCGTTCGGTGGGTGCCGCCGGCCAGCGCAGGTCGACGACCTGGTCGGGATGGTCACCGTACGCGATCGTCTGGTCCGGCGGCGGCGCCGGACGGTCGAGCACGGTGCGCGGGTCCACGGCCATGCTCCGACGCTACCGGCGGCCCGCGCTCCTCGGGGTCCCGACGAGCGCCCAGGGCTGGTGCTGAGCGAAGATGAAGGGCATGAGCGAAGGACCGCGTAACCCGGAAGTGCAGGACGACGCCAGCCCGGCCCGACCCGGGGCGGTCGTGGTCGTCGGTCCCGATGGCCGGCCCGTGGGCACGGTGCAGACGGACGCCGACCAGGCGGGTGAGGACCCGTCGCGCCTCGTCGAGCAGCCGGCCAAGGTCATGCGAATCGGCAGCATGATCAAGCAGTTGCTCGAGGAGGTGAAGGCCGCACCCCTCGACGAGGCGAGCCGGCAGCGGCTCCGCGAGATCCATAAGCGGTCCATCGTCGAGTTGGAAGACGGCCTGGCCCCCGAGTTGCGGGAGGAGCTGGAGCGGATCTCGCTGCCGTTCACCGAGGACGGCACACCGACCGAGGGCGAGCTGCGGATCGCGCAGGCACAGCTGGTCGGCTGGTTGGAGGGATTGTTCCACGGCATCCAGGCGGCGCTGGTGGCGCAACAGATGGCGGCCCGGGTCCAGCTGGAGCAGATGCGCTCCGGCGGCCGGCAGGCGCTGCCGATGGGTCCGGCCGGTGGCGGGATGATGCCCGGCATGCCGGGCCAACCACACCCCAACGAGGGGCACGGTCCCACCGGTCAGTACCTGTGACCCGGATGAGGATGGCGGGCGTTTCGCCGTGCCCGCCACCTTCATGCTCATCGGTCTGCCGGATGAGGCGGCGACGAGGTCAACCGGCCGGCGGGAACAGCTCGTCCAGGTAGGCGGCGACGCCGTCCTCGTCGTTGCTCGCGGTGCGCTCGTCGGCGATCTCAAGCACACCGGCGTGTGCGTTGGCGACGGCCACGGATCGGCCGGCCCAGGTCAGCATCGGCACGTCGTTCGGCATGTCGCCGAACGCCACCACCTCTGCCTGCGCAACCCCGAGCCGCTCGCAGAGCCACGCCAGGCCAGCGGCCTTGGTCACCCCCAGAGCGGAGATCTCGACCAGCCCGGACATCGACGAGTGGGTGGCCTCGGCCACCCCGTCGAGAGCGCCGGCGACCAGTTTGACGAACACGTCGGCGTTCTGCTCCCCCGCTCGGACCAGCAGCTTCACCGCCGGGATGCCGGTCAGGTCGGCCGGGTCGTCGAACGGCCGCACGGTGGGATGTCCCTCGTCCCAGCGCACCGGCCAGTCCGGGTCGTGCCGCATCAGGCGGCTGTCCTCCACCTCCACGGCGAAGACGGCGTCCGGCACCTCGGCGCGCAGCCGGCGGGCCACCTCGGCCAGCAGGTCACCGTTCAGTGGATCGGCCCGCAGCACGGCGTCGGACACCGGGTCGTAGACCACCGCGCCGTTCGCGCAGACCGCGGTCAGCGGGGCGTGCAACTGCTCGTAGACGTGCGTCAGCCAGCGCACCGGTCGGCCGGTCACCAGCACCACGTGGACACCGTCGGCCACCAGCCGGGCGAGCGTGTCGGCGGTCCGCCGGCTGACCGTGTGGTCCCGGTGGATCAGCGTGCCGTCGATGTCGGTGGCGACCAGGCGGGGCAAAGGGGACATCACCTGGAGAGTAGTCGATCGAGGTAGATCGCCACCCCGTCGTCGTCGTTGCGCAGAGTGATCTCGTCAGCGGCCGCCCGTACGGTCTGATGGGCGTTCGTCACCGCCACCCGGCTCCAGCCGGCCCACTCGAACATCGGCAGGTCGTTCGGCATGTCGCCGAATACCAGCACCTCGGCGGGGTCCACGCCGAGGGCCTGCGCCACCACGGCGAGGCCGCTGCCCTTGTCGACCCCGGGTGGGGTGATCTCGATGAAACCCAGTCCCGCCTGGGTCAGCGTGGCGAGTTCGGGCGGGATGATCTCGCGGGCCGTGGCCAGCAACACGTCCACGTCATGATCTGCTGACCGCGCGAACGCCTTGATCACATCGTCGGCCAGGCAGTCCCGTCGGTTCCGCGCCTCGAACGCGTCCTGATACGGCCAGGTGGGGTCGTGATCACCCCACAGCGGCGCGTTCGGGGCGTCCAACGCCTCCACCATCACCGTGAGCGGACCGACCACCTGCTCCAGTGACGTCAGCAACTCGGCGAGGACCTCACCCCCCAGTCGCTCATCCCGCAGCACCACCGGGCCCGCTGGGTCGGTCTGGTCGACCACCCGACCACCGCCGGCCATCACCAGGAAGTCCGCGGTCCTGATGTCGTTACGGGTCAGTTCGGCCAGGCGCGGCCCACGACCGGTGGCGCCGACGACCGGAATGCCGGCGGCCCGGACCCGGTCGAGGGTCGCGTGGGTGAACGTCGACACGGTGTCGTCGCTGCGGACCAGCGTGCCGTCGAGGTCGGTCGCGATCAGCTTGGGCAGGCCGGGTCGGGGCATGACGTCCTCCTTCACCCCCGGCGTCGTGGATCGTCGCGTATCCGGTCGAACTGGCCGGACGGCAACTCCTCGGCGACGGGGAGCAACCGTACCTCGGTCGCGCCGGGACGATCCACGAATTCCGGGCGAAGCGGGGGTGACACTGAAGGGGTCACCTCGGTTCGAGGACGTCCCGCCCACCCAGGTAGGGCTGCAGTGCCTTGGGCACCCGCACCGAACCGTCCGGCTGCTGGTGGTTCTCCATGATCGGCACCAGCCACCGGGTGGTCGCCAGCGTTCCGTTCAGGGTGGCCGCCACCTGCGGTTTCCCGTCCGCGTCCCGGTACCGGATATTCAGCCGGCGAGCTTGGAACGTGGTGCAGTTCGAGGTGGAGGTGACCTCCCGGTAGCGCCCCTGCGACGGCAACCACGCCTCGCAGTCGTACTTACGGGCCGCGCTGGTGCCCAGATCGCCGGCCGCGACGTCGATCACCCGGTACGGGATCTCGACCTTGGCCAGCATCTCCTCCTCCCAGGCGAGCAGCCGCAGATGCTCGGCCTCCGCCTCCTCGGGGCGGCAGTAGGAGAACATCTCCACCTTGTCGAACTGGTGCACCCGGATGATTCCCCGGGTGTCCCGCCCGTACGAGCCGGCCTCCCGGCGGTAGCACGACGACCAGCCGGCGTACCGCACCGGTTCGTCCAGCTTGAGAATCTCGTCCGCGTGGTAGCCGGCCAGCGCCACCTCGCTGGTTCCGACCAGGTAGAGGTCGTCGGCCTCGAGCCGGTAGACCTCGCTCGCGTGCTCGCCGAGGTAGCCGGTGCCCTCCATCGACTCCGGTTTGACAAGCGCCGGGGTGATCGAAGGGGTGAAGCCGTGCTCGACGGCCTGGGCGATGGCCAGTTGCAGCATGCCCAGCTGGAGCAGAGCTCCCACGCCGGTGAGGAAGTAGAACCGGCTACCGGAGACCTTCGCCCCCCGCTCGACGTCGATCGCCTTGAGCAACTCGGCGAGTTCCAGGTGGTCGCGCGGATTCTCGATGTCCGGCCGCGTACCGACCTCGCGGAGCACCACGTAGTCGTCCTCGCCGCCCGGCGGCACCCCGTCGGCGACCACGTTCGGGATCGCCAACTGTGCCCGGCGCAGCTCCCGCTCGGCCTCGCCGACGGCCGTCTCGGCCGCCTTCACCTCGACGGACAACTCCCTGGTACGCGCCAGCAGCGCGGCCTTCTCGTCGCCGCTGGCCCGGGGCACCCGCTTGCCGAGCTGCTTCTGCTCGGCGCGCAGCGCCTCGAACCGACCCACCGCGCTCCGCCGCCGTTCGTCCGCCTCCAGCAGGTCGTCGACCGAGGGCTCGGACTCGCCACGCAGCCGCTGGCTGGCACGAACGGCATCCGGATCATCGCGAAGCAGGCGCAGGTCAATCACGGGAGGTGAGCCTACCGGGGACGGCCGGGCGGATTCACCTCGATATGCCGGTCCCCGTCGCCTACTCCTGCCGGGGCGGGACAATCGGTGGTGCCGCGCTCACCGTGAGGTCGATGGGGCCGTGCGGCTCCGCGTCGGATTCCGCCCGGTGCCGGTCCGGTCCGGCCCACCCGTCGGTCCCGTCCGGCGGGTCACCTGGCTGGTCCGCCATCCCCGCGGCGGTGGCCCCGGGCGCGGTGGTGCCGTGACCGCCGAGCGCAGCCCGGCCGGCGAGCACGATCGCGGTGCCGAGCAACACGGTCGCCGCGAAGGCGAACGTCAGACCCGGCCCCAGCTCGATCCGGAACCGCTCGTCGTCGCTGAAGAAGAACAACCGGCCGGCCATCTGTTCGAGGGTGAGCGCGGCGGCGAGGAGCAGTGCGGCCAGCGCGCCGGTGGCGGCCAGGCCGAGGACCCGGGCGTTTCGGGCGGCGGCGGCGGTGCCGAACAGCAGCAGAGCCAGCGCCGCGAGCACACCGAACAGGCCGACCAGGTAACCGGTGCCGAACGCGCCCACCTCGGCCACGCCGGCCGGGACCTCGACCGGGCTGCCGTTGCGTCCGGCGTCCGGCACCGAGGTGACGGTCCACTCCTCCGTCAGCGAGACGAACGCGGCGACAGCACCGAGCGCCCCGGCGAGCTGTGCCCCGCGACGGTCCCCGCCGAACCGCTGCCGCACCCGGGCGAGCCGGCCGGACGGCGCCGGGCGTTCGTCGCCCCATTCGAGCGTCGCGGTGTCACCGGCTCGGTCCTGGCGCGGGATCTGGAGCTCGTGCGACATGGCCATCCTTCCGCCGCGTACCCGGGTGGCTCCCGAATCATGGCACGCGTCCGGCCGGACCGCCCGCTGCGGCACAATGGTCAACGTGCCCGTCGAGATGAGTCGCGAACGGTTCGAGGAACTGGTCGGGGAGGCGCTCGACGAGGTCCCGGAGGAACTGCTGGGCCTGATGAGCAACGTGGTGATCCTGGTCGAGGACGAACCGCCGCCCGGCGAGCCGGAACTGCTCGGCCTCTACGAGGGGCACGCCCTCACCGAGCGGGGCTGGGACTACGGCGGGGTACTGCCGGACCGCATTCTCATCTACCGTGGTCCGATCCTGCGGATCTGCGCCGACGACGAGGAGGTCGTGGACGAGGTGGCGGTGACGGTGGTGCACGAGATCGCCCATCATTTCGGCATCGACGACGAACGGCTGCACGATCTCGGCTGGGGGTGAGGCGGAGCATCGCCTGAACGGTCGTGGTCCGCCGTTGCGTGCCCCGCCTACGCTGGTCCCGCGACCCTCGGCAACCCCGGTGACCAGGAGGAACCCCATGCGCAGCGCGCTCTTCTCCCCGGAGAACCTGGAGCAGGAGTCGGCCCAGCCGGGCATGCGACTCCAGAACTCCAAGCTCTTGAAGATCGAACTCAACGGTGAGGCGATGGCCCGGGTGGGTTCCATGGTCGCCTATCAGGGGCAGGTGCAGTTCCAGGCGCTCGGTTCCGGCGGGATCGGCAAGTTCCTCAAGCAGAAGCTGACCGGCGAGGGTGTGCCGCTGATGCGGCTCACGGGCCGGGGCGACGTGTTCCTCGCCAACCTGGCCGCGGACGTGCACATCATCGACCTCGAGCCGGGCGACGCGCTCTCGATCAACGGTTCCAGCGTGCTGGCCTTCGACCCCACCCTCAACTACGACATCAAGATGGTCGGCGGTGCCGGCATGGCATCCTCCTCCGGCCTGTTCAACTGCGTCTTCAGCGGGTACGGCCGGATCGCCATCACCACCAGGGGGACGCCAGTCGTGCTCAACGTCGACCAGCCGACCTACGTCGACCCGCAGGCCGCCGTCTGCTGGTCAGCCGGCCTGCAGACCGGTTACCACCGGGCCGAGCAGCTCGGCCTCGGCACCCTGCTCGGCCGCTCCACCGGTGAGGCGTTCACGATGAGCTTCGCCGGCCAGGGCTTCGTGGTCGTCCAGCCGTCGGAGGAACCGCCCGTGCAGGGCTCCGGGCAGCAACAGCAGCAGCAGGGCGGGATGCTCGGCGGTCTGCTGAGCTGACCGGCGGCCCGCGGCCGGTCAGCGGCGGGGCCGGCAGGCCGCCGGCGGGCCACCTGGCCGGCAGGCCGCGGGCGGAGTGAGCCCGGGTCGGCCGATCGGCGGTCAGTCCGGCCGGCCGGCGCGGAGCCGGGCCAGCCAGGCGGCGGCGTCCGCGAAGTCGAGGTCGGTGAGACCCGCCGGGCCCTGGACCGGACGGTCGCCGGCCGCGCCGGTCCAGCGGTGCCGGGGATACGACCCGAGGAACCGGACGTCGGCACAGATGCGTCGAAGGCCCTGGAGTGCCTCGCCGACCCGGACGTCGGCCACATGGCCGGTGCAGTCCAGGAAGAAGACGTATCGCCCGAGAGCCTCACCGGTCGGCCGTGACTCGATCCGGGTCAGGTTCACCCCGCGGACCGACAGTTCGGTGAGTACGGCGAGCAGCGCGCCGACCCGGTCGTGGGCGATGTAGACGGCCAGCGACGTGACGTCGTCGCCGGTCGGCGGGGGCGGCGGCCCGGGTCGGGAAACCAGCACGAACCGGGTCACCGCGTCGTCCCGGTCGGCGATCTTGTCAGCCAGTACGGTCAGCCGGTGCCGGTCGGCGCCGATCGGCGCGCAGATCGCCGCATCGTGCCTGCCCGCCGCGGCGTCCGCGGCGGCGGCGGCGTTGGAGAGCACGTCGACGACCGTCGCGTCCGGGAGGTGCTCGCGCAGCCAGTGCCGGCACTGGGCGGACGCCTGCGGATGGGCGGCCACCCCCCGGATCCCGGACAACGGCTTCTCGTCCACCGCGGCCAACACGAACTGCACCGGCAGGACGATCTCCCGGGTGATGGCGAGCGGCTCACCGGAGACGAGTTCGTCGAGCGTCACCGGCACCGCGCCGCCGACCGAGTTCTCCAGCGGGACCACGGCAGCGTCAAAGTCCCCGCCGCGGACGCCGTCCAGTGCCTCCGGCACGCTGCGGGCCGGGGTACGGGTGCCGTGCTCGGCGGCCGGGATCATTCGTAGCGCCTGCTCGGTGAACGTGCCCTCCGGGCCGAGGTAGACATAGCGGCTCGGTGGTGTGCCAGGCATTCCCTCAGCCTACGCAGGCGGCGGGCCGACGGCCGGGCCATCACAGGCGAGTGTCTGGATTCCGGGGGGAGCGGCGGTGCGGACGGGGATCGAGCAGACGTCGGTGCCCGCGGTGACAAGTGTGAGTGCGCTGGGTCGACCCCGGGAGACCGCCTGGAGCGGTTCGTGCCCCGCGGCCTCGACGACGGTGTACTGCCATTCCCCGGCACACAGGGGTCCGGTCGTCACGGTCACCTTCAGCCGGTCCGGCAGCAGCCCGCGTTCCCGGCGCAGCAGGGCGATCACCGCGGAGCCGGCGGGTCGGCCGCCGCACGGCCGCGCCACCACGCCGGTGGTCGCGCCGGCCGTGGGGGTCCGGACGGGGAGGGTCGGCCTCGGTTGGGAGGTTGGCGTGCCGGTCGCCGTCGGAGCCACCCGGCTGGGCGTGGGGGAGGGCGTCGCTGCCAGTTCGGGTGGGGCGCCGCAGCCGACCAGCAACGTCCCACCGGCGAGTAGGGCGGCGCCGACGATCGAGCTGCGGGCGCGGACGGTCGACCTGCGCGGGGCACCCGCGGCGCGGGAGGCGAGCACGGTTCGTACTCCTCGGCATAGACGGGGCTGAGTGGCCGGCACCATCCTAGGGCCTGGAACTCGGGCCGCGAGGCGCGTCGACAGGTGACCGTTCGGTCCCGGCGGCGCTCAGGCGGCGACGCGGTGCCCGGCGGTGCTCAGGGCGGCCAGTGCCTCGTCCAACCGAACCGCCGGCACCAGCACATAGTCGGTGTCGTAGGTGGAGAACGCGACGATGTTCACCCGGGCGTCGGCGAGCGGACCGACGACCGAGGCGAGGATGCCGGTCAGCGCCAGGTGGAACGGGCCGACCACCTGGAGGCAGCGCCATGGGGTTTCGACGGTGGCGTCCCGCGGAACCCGGTCGGCCGGGCAGATGATCGACGTCTCGTCAGCGCTCGAGGTGATCGACACGACCCCGGCGCCGTCACCGGCGCTCAGCAGGCCCGCTGGTACGGCGCTGCCGGCCGCCAACCGACACACGGCGTACTCCCCCGGGAGCAGAGCGATATCCAGCATGAGGGCACCTTACGGTGAGTGGGGGCCGCTCCCAACTCCGTCGCGGTGCGGCGAACGACACACACCGCGGATCGGCGTGCCGCCCGGCGTTCGCCGCTGCCACGCCTCCGGGTGCCCCGGCCGCACCTCGGAGTGCCCCGGCTACACCTCGGAGAGGAAGGTGAGCGATCCGGCCACCGTGCCGTCCGGGGAGAACAGCGGGGTCGAGACGGCGTCCACCGTCACGTCGATGTCGGTCGCCATGTCGCTGGAGACCCGGAGCAGACCGCGGGCCAACCGTTGAGAACTCATCGCCAGCAGCGGCGGGATCTTCTCAGCCTCCTGGTCGGTCAACTCCCCTCGCGCGGCCGTGAAGTCCAGCAGGCGCAGGCCGTTGCCGAGCAGCGGGCGCCCCACGGCGTCGGCCGGCGAACCGAGGCCGAGCAGGTCACAACAGGAGCGGGAAACGGCGGAGACGATCGTGTGCACGTCGATGACCAGGCATGGCTCGACCGCTGCTGACACCGTGCCCACCCAGCGGGAGAAGCTGTCCGACTCCTGGATCGAAGTCGCCGGTGCCGGCACGAACGCTTCCGTGAGGGAGAGTTCGACGTGGGCCACCGCGCCTCCTATGTAACCACCGGCGAGACCACGCTAGCCGGTCCTGTCACGGACCGCCGCCCCGGGAGTGACGACCGCGCCATGGACCCGGATCCGTGCGCTGACCGGTCCGTTCCGTGCGCCGACCGGTTTCCGGGCGGACCCACCGCTCCCGGCGATGCCGCTGCCTGTCGAGGTTACCGCCGGGTCGGTTGCTTGTCAGCGGCCGTTCGGCCGTGCTCGTACCACCGGTAGGTGGCGGCCTCGGGCTGCGCCGGCAGGCCCCAGGTGGTGGGCGCCTGGGCGATCCGGTACAGCTTGTCGGCGGTGGCCGGGCTGATCCGATCGCCCCCTGCGACGAGCAACCGGTCGAGTTCCCGGTGGGTGGCCACCAGGCAGTCCTTGGGCAGGCCGTAAACGCTTATGTCGCCGGAGCCGACGAAGGTCAGCACCGGCGTGACGGGGATGGTCAGCCCGGTGGCGTTGGTGAGGGCCTTCCCGGCCCGCCTCGCCTCCCGCCGGGCGTCCGCCACATAGCTGGGCCGCTTGCCATTGATCTGGACGACGTCGCCGGCCACCATCACCCTGGTCCGGCCATGGTCGGCGATCGTGACAGCGAACAGGCCGCCCGGCCCAATGGCCAGGAAACTGCTGCGCTCGTCCGGCCGCTGCGCGTCGAGGAACGTTCTGCGGGTCTCGGCCGGCGGCAGCTCGGTGATGTGCCAGCTCGGACCGAGCGAGTCGAGCCGGCCGAGCGCCCGCGCGCCCGCGGCCTCCACTCGACGTGCCTCGCGCTCGGCGCGGCGGCGGCGGGCCCACTCGACCGGACTGGGCGGCCGGACCGTGTCGAGCGTGGTCGGCGGCCCGTGGAGCGGGCTCCCGGACGGGAGCGCCCGGCTCGTGGGGATCGCGCGGCGCGCGGGAAAGACTGTCATTCCGACCTCCGGCAAAAGGTCTCCTGAAGTTATCTGCTAACTACCCTACGTGGATGAACGGCCGGACCGTCAAACGGAAGCGCTGGAGTGAGTAAGGATGAATGCCATATTCACGGCAGGACCGAATTTCCGGATGGTGCCAAGCACTGTCCTACGCTGCACCAATGACTCACTACGTCGACAGTGAGGTCGGCCGGCTCAACACCGTCCTGCTGCACCGTCCGGGGCCCGAGTTGGCCCGGTTGACCCCGCGCAACAACGACTCCCTCCTCTTCGACGCCATCCCGTGGGTGGGTCGTGCTCAGGAGGAGCATGACGGATTCGCGGCGGCATTGCGGGACCGGGGGGTGGAGGTTCTCTACCTTGGCACGCTCCTTGCCGAGACGCTCGCCCTGCCGCAGGCGCGAACCGAGGTCACCGAGCACGTGCTCGCCGACCACCGGTTGGGAGAGACGTTGCGTCGACGGGTGGCGGACCACCTCGCGTACCTCGACCCGGCCAGACTGTCCGACGTGATGATCGCGGGACTCGCCCACGAGGAACTGCGAACCGGCGCGGACCGCCCTGGTGGTCTGGTCTACGAGCTGATGGACAGGCACGACTTCGTCATCGACCCCCTGCCGAACCTGCTGTTCACCCGCGACTCGTCGGTGTGGATCCGGGACCGGGCCGCGGTGACAAGCCTCGCCATGCCGGCCCGGCGGCGGGAGACCACGCTCACCGACGCCATCTACCGCCACCACCCCCGGTTCGCCGGCACCGAGTTCGTCTACCACCCCGATCTGGAACACGTCGAGGGCGGCGACGTCCTGCTGCTGGCGCCCGGAGTGATCGCCATCGGCGTCGGTGAGCGCACCACGCCGGCCGGCGCGGAGCGCCTGGCGCGTCGGGTGTTCGCCGCCGATCTGGCGCACACCCTGCTCGTCGTGCCGATCGCGCAGCAGCGGGCCACCATGCACCTGGACACCGTCTGCACCATGGTGGACGCCGACGCCGTCCTGATGTACCCGAACATCGCCGACACCCTCACCGCGTACACGGTGATCGTGGGTCCGGACGGCGAACCGCGGGTGGATGGTCCGGCGCCGTTCCTGCGGGCCGCGGCGGATGCCATGGACCTGGACCGCCTCCGGGTGATCGACACCGGGTTGGATCCCGTCACGGCGGAGCGGGAGCAGTGGGACGACGGCAACAACACCTTGGCGATCGCGCCCCGGCTGTGCGTGGCGTACGAACGGAACGTGGAAACCAACGCGCAACTGGAGCGGGCCGGCATCGAGGTGATCCGGATCGCCGGCTCGGAACTCGGTTCCGGCCGGGGCGGGCCCCGGTGCATGTCCTGCCCACTGGTCCGCGACCCGAGGTGAGAAAGAGCCGCTGGGAGAGCCCTTCCGCGTGGCTCAGCGGAGGGTGAGCTGCCGCCCGAGGAGGCCCTGCTTGGCTCGGCGGCCGGCGGCGTCCAGCGGGGCGTCGTCGGCCAGCGCCGTGGCGTACCGCTTGGCGAACTCGGTGACCGGCGCCTCCCAGCGTTCGGCCGTCGGCTCGGCCGGCAGGTCCCAGACCGGGACGAGCCGGCCGTGCGCGCGGAACATCCCGGCGAACCGGGTGTCCTCGGCAAGCGTCAGCTCACCGGCTGCGGCGAGCCGGGACAGCGCGTCCAGCGCGTCGTCCTCGTCGTCCGGCAGGACCCAGCGCACGTGCGCCTTGTCCGGCACCCGGACCCAGTACGCGGCCCGCGCGGCGGCGAGCTTCACGGTGGGGAAGATCGAGGCGTTGGCCCGCTCCAGCGAGGCCTGGACGTTACCGTCCCGGGGGGCGTCCTCGGCCAGCCAGAACTCGAAGCCGTCGTGCATGGTGATGTCGAGTGGCCCGTCGGCCAGGACGTCGGGCAGGCGCGGCCCCTCGCCCGGCAGCGCCGGGACGGAGACCGGCTGGCCGGGCGTGGTCCGCAGGGCGCACAGCAAGGCCTCGGCGAGATCCCGGGACGCGTCACCGGACTGGACATGGCGTTGCAGCCCGAGCAGGATCCGGCCGTCGTCTCGGGCGACCGCCGGCGAGGCCATCGGCAGGACGGTGGCCAGGGTCACCGGGCGGTCGCCGTACTCCTCGATCAGTTCCGGTCGCAGTGCCAGCGGCGCGGAGGCGGCCGGGACGAACTCGCGGAGTGCGATCCACTCCACCTCATCGGCCAGTCCTTCGAACGGCCGAGGTACGAAGATGTCACGCACCTTCTGGCGCTTCGGCGCCGCCTCGGCGCCCCGGTTGTTCTTCCGACGCTTGCTCACGGCGAGACAGCCTACGCGGCTGCGCGGCCGACGGGCGGTAACGGCCGGCGAGCCGGCTCAGGAGACGCTGAGCAGGCTGGTGCCGGCACCGACGGCGTCGGTGCCGGCCGGCTCACCGGCGGGGGCGCGTAGCTCGGCCCAGACGCTCTGACCCAGGCCGTCCCGGTCGACCCCCCAGTTGGTGGCCAGCGCGGCCACGATGTGGAGTCCGCGCCCGTCCAGAGCCTCCGGACCGGTTTCCCGCATCCGGGGGCGGTCACCGCCGCCGCTGTCGGTCACCCTGACCTGAACCACGTCCGTGCCGGACTCGGATCGATGCCGCCAGGCCACCCGGATCACCGCCCCGGGTAGCGGCTCGGCGTGTCGTACCGAGTTGCCGACGAGTTCGGCGAGGACCGCGACCACGTCGGCAAGCAGCCCGGGCCGGATCGTCCCGGCCAGTTCGTTGGCCAGCCGATGCCGGGCCATCCGCGCGCCGCGCGCCTGATGGGGCACGACCACGCACCAGGCCCGCTCGGCCGGGTCCGCTGTCACCTCGCCGCCTCCTCGCCGGATGGACGGCCGTCCACCGTGGCTGATCCCCGGGGAAGCCGCACCTCTGCGACGGTACCGCCCCCGGCGCGCGGGCGGAGGCTGACCCACCCTTTTTGTCGTTCTACGATCCTTCTCACCAGGTATAAGCCGAGTCCGGCGCCGGGGTAGCGGCGCCGGTCACCGGACTCGCCCTGCCAGAACCGGTCGAACGCCCGCTCGACGTGCTCGGGCCGGACCCCGATCCCCCGGTCGCTGACCCGGAACACCACCGATCGTTCGTCCGCCTCGGCGCTCACCTCGATCGACGAGCCGGCCGGCGCGTACTTGCCGGCATTGGTGACCAGCTCGGTCAGCACGGTCGGCACGCTCGTCGGATCGCCCGCCGCCGTCGGCAGCCCGGTGGGCAGGGCGAGGACCAACCGCCGCCGCAGGTCCGCGGGCAGGTCCACCACCGCCTCCCGGAGCGCGGCCGGAAGATCAAATGGTACGGGCCGAGCGCCGCCCATCGAGCCGGCGCCGGTCGCCGCCGAGAGCAGCCGGTCGACCAGCCGGGCCAACTCGTCGGCACGCTGCCCGATGACCCGCGCGGCCTCCTGCCGGTCCGGCTCCGGAACCGAGTCCCAGTGGTTGTTGAGCGTGTCGGCGAAGCCCTTGATGACCGTGATGGGGGTGCGGAGTTCATGGCTGGTCACCGCGACGAACAGGTCGCGGTCGAGATCGCGCTGATGCTGGTCGGTGACGTCGGAGAAGGTGACCACCCGGGATGCCACACTGCCGGGCAACTCGCCGCTGGTGATCTTCAACCAGCGACCGTCCGGCAACCGGTGGTCGACCACCTGCCCCGGCGGTGGCACCGGAAACGGAATCGGACGGTTGACGATGTGCGCCGCGGCCAGGCCGGTGACCCGTTCAGCGGCCGGATTCCACAGCCGTACCCCACCGTCCCGATCAACGATGGCCAGGCCGTCGGCGAGCGCGGCGACCACCGGACCGTCGCCGTGCACCGGCAGCCCGGCCTGGTCGCCGTAGAGGTGCGCGATGCAGGACGCGACGTAGGTGAGGACGCTCCGGTCCTCCTCGCCGGGTGGCGGCGCCTGCTCGGCGTACAGGGCGTGCAGACCGCCGACGGTGACCCCACCGATTTCCGCGCGGGCCACCAGCATCCGAGCCAGACCGTGCCCGTCCAGTTGGGCGGCCAACTCCTCGGCCAGCGCCTCCACCCGTAGCTCCTGACAGCGTGGGCCGTTTGTGAGCGGTGCGGTTGGTGGCTCGCCGACCGGCACCGGCCGGCCCACGGTCCACTCGGCGGCCCCGGTGGCGGCGACGATCCGTCCCTCGGCGGGGGCGTACTCGACGAAGACCATTCCGTCCGCGCGCAGTGACCGCTGCACCGTACGCAGCATCCGGCCGAGCATCGGCAGCCCCGCGTCACCCGTGTTGATCATGTCGATGACGGCGGTGTGGCCGGCGATGAGCGAGCGGTAGTCGGGGGGATCCGGCATCCCCCGAGTCTGCCTCGTGTTCCGTGGGCGCGTCAGCCCGGACCGGCTCACCGGCCGAGGCGCTCCAGCACCAGGGCCGGTCGGTCGGTGATGATCCCGTCCACCCCGCAGTCCAGCACCAGGTCGATGTCGTCCGGCTCGTTGACCGTCCATACGTACACCTGCCGGCCGGTGGCACGCAGCGCGGGGATGAGCTGGGGCCGGGCGCGGATCAGCCCGATACCCGGCCCGGCGATCCGGATGCCGAACGGCAGCAGACCCAGGCGCAGACCGGGCGGCAGCACCTCGAGCAGCAGGACGGTCGGCAACGCCGGCGCGAGGGCGTGGATCCGGCGGACGGCGAGGGCGGAGAAGGACATCACGGTGACCCGGACCGGATCCGTCGGGGACGGCCGGAGCAGGCCGTGCCGGTCCAGCAGGCGGACCAGCCGGCGTTCCACCCAGCCGCCGTGCCGGGTCGGATGCTTGGTCTCGATCAGCAGGCGCACCGGCCGACCGGCGTCCCGTACCGCGCCGAGCAGTCCGTCCAGGGTGAGCAGCCGGGTACGCGACGGATCGGCCGGCACATCCGTGGGGGCGTCCTCGGAGGACGCGCCGGGATGCCATGATCCGAAGTCCAGCGCGTCGAGTTCGGCGAGCGTGCGCGCGCTGACCCGGCCACGGCCGTTGCTGGTCCGGTCCAACCGCCGGTCGTGTACGCACACCAGATGGCCGTCGCGGGTGAGCCGGACGTCGCATTCCAGCCCGTCGGCACCCTCGTCGATCGCGCGGAGGTACGCGGCGAGGGTGTGTTCGGGTAACGCGGCGGACGAGCCGCGGTGCGCGAACACCAGCGGCTCGGGCCGGTCAGCTCCGGTGGATTTCGTCTCCCACCCGGGACGCATCGGCTCAGAGCACGCGGCCCGGCTGCCCGTCGTCCGTGGCCACCGGTCGCCCGGTGGCGGTCCAACCGTGCATCCCGCCAGCGAGGTTGCGGACGTTGTCCCAGCCGTTGCCGAGCAGATAGCCGACCACCTGGGCCGATCGTCCGCCCGAGCGGCAGACCACCACCACGTCACGGTCCGTCGGGATCTCGGAGAGCCGGGCGGGCACCTCCATCATCGGCAGGTGGTGGGCGCCGGGGGCGTGCCCGGCGGACCACTCGTCCGGCTCCCGGACGTCGAGGAGGTAGTCGCCGTCGGCCACCTCGGCCGGGTTCACGGTGGGAATATCAGGTCCGAACACAGTCGCCAAGCCTAGGCGGTGAGTCCGCGTTCGCCCAGCCAGCGGGGCGGGTCCCGGCTGCCGCGCCCAGCCTGCCGCTCGGGCGGCCGCGCTACAGCCGGTTCACCCAGCGCGGGTTCGCGGTGACCCAGGCATCCAGGGTGTTGCCGGTCAGTGCCCGGTACAGGCCGTCGGCCTCCGGGTCGGGCAGCACGTACGAGGTTTCGTCGATCATTTCCGGGTGGGACGGCAGTTGCACACCGACGAGCCGGTCGGACCGCACCCCGCGTAGGCCGAAGATCAGGTCTTCGAGCTGGACACCGTTGGTGTCGACCGTGAAGGTCGAGCCGATCGCCCGGATCACCTGGTCGAACCGGACGGGGTTGGTCACGAGATCGGTGGGCGAGATCCGTTCCAGGATCGCTCGGAGCAGTTGCTGCTGGTGCCGCTGCCGGTCGAAGTCCCCGTTGGGCAGGTCATAACGCTGCCGGGCATAGTCGAGCGCCCGGTCCCCGGTCATCTGCTGGCATCCGGCGGCGAATGTGGTGCCCGTGTGGATGGAACGCACCGGGGTGTCGACGCACATCCGGATTCCGCCGAGCAGGTCGATGACCCGCCGGAAGCCGGAGAAGTCGATAAGGGCCGCGCCGTCGAACCGTACGCCGGTGAGGTGGCTCAGGGCGGCCGAGAGCAGCCGGGCGCCGCCCTGCCCGCCGCCGCCGTAGTCGAAGGCCGCGTTGACCTTGTCGCTGCCGCCTGCCCAGTCACCGCCCGGCGGGATCTCGACAAGCAGATCGCGGGGGATCGAGATCAGGTACGCGCGGTCGAGGCTGGCCGGCACGTGGGCGATGATGATCGTGTCTGAGCGGGCGTCCGTGTCCGGTTGGGCCGTGCGCTGGTCCGAGCCGACGAGCAGGTAGGTGAGCGGACCGGTGATGGCGGCGTGCGGGCGCCGGGCCGTCTGGTCGAGCAGCGGTTCCTTGAGCACGCTGCGGTCGTACCGGCCGGTGAGCGCGTGCAGGCCCAGTCCGGCGCCGCCGGCGAGAACCACGAGCGCGACACCGACGGCGAGCGCGAGCCTGGGCCAGAGCGGGGCCCGGCGACGTGGCCGGTCGGCGGGTGCCGGGCCGGAGTTGGCGGGCGGCGGACCGATGGGGGGTTCGCCGGCCGACGGACCGGCGGGAGGCGGCGCCCCCTGCGTGGCGGGGTTGGCGTCTCGGGCGTCTGGTGCGACCCGCTTTCGTGTGGACGTGACCCCTCCCGGACCCTGGCTGCGGAATGGTTCTCACGTCAGCCTAGGGGCCCGTTTTGGTCAGCTAGCCGCTTTCACGGCTTTTGCCGTCAGGCCGGCTTCCCGGCCAGTGCACCGGGGTTTGCCAGGATGAACTCGTCGAGCCGGTCGTCCTTGACGGCCTGGAACATGGCCCGGCTCTCCTCGCTGAGCAGTTCGCGGCTGTTCTCCCCGTGGAACTTTCCGCCGTTGGTGCGCAGCAGCGTCAGGTCGTTGGCGGTCACCCCACGCATGGTGAAGATGAAGTCGTCGATCGGGACGCCACCGGTGTCCAGCGTGAACGCCTTGCCGGCGGCCTTGATGAGCCCGTTCAGCTTGACCGGGTTGGTCATCACGCCGCCGTCCATGGCCTTCTTGGCCATCGCCTTGATCAGTTGTTGCTGGTGCCGCTGCCGGTCGTAGTCGCCGTTCTTCAGGCCGTACCGCTGCCGGGAGTAGTCAAGCGCCTCCCAGCCAGCCATCTCCTTGCAGCCGGGCTTGTGGACGACCGGGGGACCCCACTTGCCGGCCTTCTTGGCGTCCGCGTTCCACGTCGGCTTACCGTCGACCATCCGCATGTGGTACGACTCCACCCGCTGGTCCACGCACATCCGCACGGTGCCCAGGGCGTCGATCACGCTCTTGAAGCCCTGGAAGTTGATGATGGCGGCCCCGTCGAAGCTGATTCCCGACATGTTCTTGATCGTCTGGGCGAGCAACTGAGTGCCGCCCTTGTAGCCGCCGCCGTTCTGCGCACCGTGCTGGAAGGCGGCGTTGATCTTGTCGATCCCGCCGGGATACCGGCTCTGCCCGAACGCAGGGATCCGCGCCTCCGTGTCCCGCGGGATGGAGAGCAGGTAGGCCCGGTCGTGGGTGGCCGGGATGTGCAGGATGATGATGGTGTCCGGGCGGGTCTCGTCCTCCTTCCACCCGGTCCGCGCGTCCACCCCGAGCAGCAGCAGGTCGATCGGACCGTCGAGGTTCCGGCCGCCCTCGGCCTCGGACTTTCCGGCCCCGCCGAGCAGATTCTCCCGGTCGATGTTGCCGGTCGCCTGGCTGATCATTGCCTTACTGCCGACGATCGCGATGCCGCTCAGCATCATCAACGTCGCGCCGAAGACCACCAGGGCCCGGGCCCAGAACGGGTCACGACGGCGCTTGCGCCGGCCCGCCTTCCCTCCGCGGCCGGTGGGCGGGTTGCCGCCGCCTCCAGCCGTGGACGGCTGCCCGGCACGCCCGGTGGGCGGATGACCGCCCGGGGACCCGTACACGTTCGCCGCGCGGGCCGTCACCGATGGCGGACGACCGCGGGTATCAACCGACATTCGTGCTCCAGGTCAGCGTGCGAGGGCTCTGTCCGTCCGAGGCGAGCCCACTTTACGGACCTCGGGCGGTTCCCGCGAAGCCCCGCACGGCCAGGTTCTCACCTGAACCGGACCAGGATCGCCCCAACCCGGCCATGTCGTTCCGGGGCGACCTGCTCCGAATCGTCCTTTTGGCTAGTTTGAACCGCCGTTGGTCGGAGACGGTGAGGCATTCGCACCGACCCACTCGCCCATCTTGTCGGCGGCAATCGCCTGGTACATCTTGAGGGCGTTCTCCCGGTCGGAGACCACCACGGACTCCCCGTCGATCGTCTGGCTGCCGTTGTGCGGGCTCGTGATGAACTGGAGGTTCTGGCCGCGCAGGTTGCGGAACTGCACCCCCATGTCGATCAACGAGAAGCCCTCGTCAACGGTCACCGCCTTCGTCACCGACGTGAGGAACGCGTTCAGCTTGCCCGGATTGGACAGCGTTCCCGTGCTGGCCGCCTTGTCCATCAGGGCGCGCATGAACTCCTGCTGGTGCCGCATCCGGGCGAAGTCACCCTGGGGGAACTGCTTGCGCTGCCGGATCCAGTCGAGCGCCGTCGCGCCGTCCATGTGCATGGTGCCCTTGGTGAACGTGCGGTACGGCTTGTGGATCGAGGTGATGCTCCGCTCGACGGGTAGGTCGACGCCGCCGAGGGCGTCGGTGACCTCCTTGAAGCCGGCGAAGTCGATGGCCATCACGTGATCGATGCGGACGTCGCTGAAGCACTCCACCGTGCGGACCGCGAGCGGTAGCCCACCCAGCGCGAACGACGCGTTGATCTTCTTGCGCCCCCCGCTGTCGCAACTGGCCGACGCGCTGTCCGGCACCGGCACGTAGAGGTCACGCGGGATGGACACCAGGTACGCCTTGTCGTGGCTGGCTGGGACGTGCATCAGGATGATCGCGTCGGCCCGCCATTTACTTGCCTCGTTCACCGGGGCGTCCGGATCCCGGGAGTCGCTGCCGACCATCAGAATGTTCAGAGCCCCGCTCACGCCCTTGACCGGCCGACCGCCGGTGATCTGGGAGAACGGGTCGGTGCGCTTGAGGTCGTCGTTGAGGTTGCGCGCGTAGACCCATCCTCCGACGCCACCGAGCAGGGCGAGAACGAGCAGGGTCACGCCGGCGACCAGGGCGATGCGCTTCCACCGGGGGCGACGGCGGCCGTCGCCGGACGTACCCGGTCCACCGGGCCCGCCCGGCACGCCGCCGGAGCCGGGACGGCGGGTACGACGCCCGAAGCCGGGCTCGTCGTCGTAACCGCGTCGATCGTCGTAGCCGGAATCCGGGTGGTAGCCGGACCGGGACGAGGGGCCTCCCGGGCGGGGGATCGAGGCCCGCCCGGCACTGCGCCCGCGCCCGGCGGCACCGGGCACGCTGGCCCGGCCCGCTCCGCCATCGGCCGAGCGAGGGCCGGGGGTACGCCGGTAAGCGTCCCCGGCGGGGTGCCGGTGGGCATTGCCGGACATCCAGGGCGTGGTCGCTGACATGTAAATCAGGGTACGTAGCGGAGCCAAGAAGGCCGGGATGCGATGACCGCTGCGTGACCGATATGTGACGACCGGTCCCGTCTCGCCTGGCGTCAGGCCAACCGTTGGCTGAAGTACTCGATGGTGCGCCTCAACCCCTCCTGGGGGCTGACCTGGGGCTCGAATCCGAGACGTTCGCGGGCCAATGTGAGGTCCGGGCGACGCAACTCGGGATCGTCGGACGGACGGGTGACGTACGTCACAGTGGAGCTGCTTCCGGTCATCGAAACGATCCGCTCGGCCAGCTCCCGCATCGACACCTCGTGCTCGGTGCCGCAGTTCACCGGACCCGTCTCGGCGGAGTCGAGCAGCAGCAGGATCCCCCGGACCAGGTCGTCCACATAGCAGATCGACCGGGTCTGGCTGCCGGTGCCGTGCACCGTCAGCGGCTCACCGCGCAGCGCCTGGGTGATGAACGCCGGGATGGCCCGCCCGTCGTCCGGGCGCATCCGGGGACCGTACGTGTTGAAGATCCGGACGATCCCCACGTCCAGCCCGTGCAGCCGGTGGTATGCCATGGTGGCGGCCTCGGCGAAGCGCTTGGCCTCGTCGTACACGCTGCGGACGCCAATCGGGTTCACATTCCCCCAGTAGCTCTCCGGCTGGGGGTGGACCTGCGGATCGCCGTACGCCTCGGAGGTCGAGGCGAGCAGGAACCGGGCCCCGTCGCTCACCGCCCGGTCGAGCAGATGCAGCGTGCCCAGCGAGCCCACGCGCAGGATCTCGACCGGAAGCGTGGCGAAGTCGGTGGGGCTGGCCGGGGAGGCGAGGTGCATGATCGCGTCGAATCGCTCGGCCAGCGCCGGGTGGTGACCGGGCAGCCCCTCCGAGACGTCCGCCTCGACAAGGGTGAACCGGGGCTCGTCGGCGAGCTGCGCCAGGTTTTCCTTGGAACCGGTGACGAAGTTGTCGACGGCGACCACGGTGCACCCGCGGGCGATCAGGGCATCGACGACGTGCGAGGGGACAAAGCCGGCGCCACCGGTGACGAGGATTCGGTGTCCGGGGCCGAACCGCTGCGAAATCACCATGCGGGGAGCGTACCCGGAATCGCGATCTCGAAAGCATCGGGCGGCGACCGGAAGCGCGGCGCCGGCCGTTCCTGTTCATCGAGCGACGCCGCTCATGAGTGACGGTAACCGGACGAAGCGGGAGCCGTGACCCGCGACGGATTCACGGTGCGGGGCCCCCGAGGGGGCCCCGCACCGACGGCGTCAGTGCGCGCCAGCCCCGGTGAGGGAGCGGACCTCCAGTTCGGCGTACTTGTCCTCGTCGTGCTCCTTGGACAGGATGGTGCCGAGCCACCCGCAGAGGAACCCGAACGGGATCGAGATGATGCCCGGGTTGGACAGCGGGAACCAGTGCCAGTCCGCGTCGGGGAACATTGACGTCGGCGAGCCGGAGACCACCGGCGAGAAGAAGACAAGCACCACCGCGGCGGACAGGCCACCGTAGATGGCCCAGACGGCGCCGGAGGTGTTGAACCGCTTCCAGAACAGGCTGTAGAGGATCGCCGGCAGGTTGCCGGAGGCGGCCACCGCGAAGGCGAGCGCCACCAGGAAGGCCACGTTGAGGCCCTGCGCGAAGATCGACAACACGATCGCGACGGCGCCGATCCCGAAGGCGGAGATCCGCGCGACGTTGACTTCCTGACGCTCCGACGCCTCACCGCGCTTGATGACGTTGGCGTAGAAGTCGTGCGCCAGGCTGGACGACGAGGCCAGGGTGAGCCCGGCGACCACGGCGAGAATGGTGGCGAAGGCAACCGCCGCGATGAACGCGAGCATGACCGCCCCGCCGGTCTCCCCGCCGAGGAAGTCGATGCCGAGTGACTCGGCGAGTTGCGGCGCCGCGGTGTTGCCCGCCGCGTCCTGTTCCCGGATCGCGTCGCCGCCCACCAGTGCCGCCGCGCCGAACCCCAGGGCCAGGGTGAACAGATAGAAGGTACCGATGATCCCGATCGCCCAGATCACGCTGCGCCGGGCCGCCTTGGCGGTCGGCACCGTGTAGAAGCGGATCAGGATGTGCGGCAGCCCGGCGGTGCCGAGCACCAGGGCGATGCCCAGCGACAACAGGTCCATCTTGCTGTAGAAGGTCTTCGTCGCGTCGGCGCTCTCCACGCCGTACCGAAGTCCGGGTTCGAGGAACGCGGCGCCCTTGCCGGATTTCTCCGCCGCCGCGCCGAGCAGCGTCGAGAGGTTGAAGTTGAACTTCGCGAGCACCAGCAGCGTGATGATCAGCGTGCCGCCCATCAACAGCACGGCCTTGATGATCTGGACGTAGGTGGTGCCCTTCATCCCGCCGACCGTGACGTAGATGATCATGAGGGCGCCGACCAGGATGATCGTGGCGACCTTCGCGGTGTCGGCGTCCATGCCGAGGAAGGTGGTTCCCGGCTTGATCCCGAGCAGCAGCGCGACAAGCGCGCCGGCTCCGACCATCTGGGCCAGCAGATAGAAGATCGACACCGTGATTGTGGAAACGGCCGCCGCGGTGCGGACCGGCCGCTGCCGCATCCGGAACGCCAGCACGTCGGCCATCGTGTACCGGCCCGAGTTGCGCAGCAGCTCCGCGACCAGCAGCAGGGCCACCAACCAGGCGACCAGGAAGCCGATCGAGTAGAGGAAGCCGTCGTAGCCGTACAGCGCGATCAGGCCGGCGATGCCCAGGAACGACGCCGCCGACATGTAGTCGCCGCCGATCGCGAGACCGTTCTGGAAGCCCGAGAACGACCGTCCCCCGGCGTAGAAGTCGGTCGCCGTCCGGGTCTGCCGGCTGGCCCAGATGGTGATCCCCAGCGTCACCGCCACCAGCAGGACGAACAGCGTGATGGTCAGGGTGCGTGCGGTGCCGCCGCCAGACGCCTCGGCTGCCAGGATGGCACTCATGAGTCACCCCCGGTGAGGTCGCCACGGATCTTGTCGGCGACCGGGTCGAGCTTCCGATCGGCGTAGCGCGCGTAGAGCCAGGCGATGAGGAACGTCGTGACGAACTGGAGCAGCCCGAAGATCAGCGCGACATTGATGTGGCCGAACAGGACCTGACCCATGAAGCCGCGGGCGTACGCGGACATGATCACGTACAGCGCGTACCAGAGAAAGAACGCCACGGTCATCGGGAAGACGAAGCCGCGCAGTGCCTTGCGCAGGCCAGCGAACTCGTCTGAACGGGCCACGGCAATATAGCGGTCCCTGGGGGAATCGGTCGGGCCGGGTGAGTCGGCCGGAGCCGGCGTCCCGGCCGGGGTATCCGTGGACATGCGTGTCACCACCTCCACAGGTGTGCGGTTCGCGCCGGGAACCAGCGCGGTAGCGCGCACGGTAGGAAGCGGTACGGCGGTGCGGAAGCGGCCCGGACCGGCCCGGTCACCGGGTGCGCCGAACGGCTCGCTGGCTGCGCCGAGTGACCTCGGTCACGCCGCTCACCGACGCCCCCACTCCTCGCGATCGTCAAGTCCGGCCCCGGTAAAACAGGCAAATCGCCCGCGATGGCAGTCTGAGTCGCAAAAAGTTCGCGGGAGGGTCGGACCGCACCGCCCGGTGCCGCCACGGCGCGAGGGTCAGTCCCGCAGCTCCCGGTAGCGCCCCCGATGGTGGATCAGCGGCTGGGCGTCGGCCGACAGGCTCACGGACTCGATGGTGGCCTCCACCAGAAGGCCCCAGCCGAACCGGCGGGAGCCGTCGAGCCGGCAGCCCACCCAACCCCCGGCGTCCGCCGGGACCGGACCGTACTCCGTGGCCAGCCAGCGATCGCCGGCGAACAGCCCGCCGGCCGCCGGGAACTGCCCGGCGAACTGATCGGCCAGCTGTCGATGGGCCGGGCCGAGCGGTGCCACCGCGAACCGGCCAGCCGCCGACGCGGCGTCCCACAGGTCCGACTCGTCGTCGACGATGCCCAGCAACCGTGCCGGGTCACCGTCCGCGACCACGGTCGACGAGACGGTCAGCCCCGCCGGACCCGGCGCCGTCCACAGGGTCACCGCCGCCGCCAGCCGGCCGCGCAGCCGGCGTACGGGGGACCGCGCGTGCTCCGGGGTCGCGAACGGGTCGGTGTGGTGGATCTCGGCACCCGGCTCAGACGTCACGCCGGACATTCTCCCCCTCGGACCCGCGGCGAAGTCGACGGCCGCTCAACGCCGGGGCGTGACAGCCTGGAGCAGCTCGGGCATCCGCCGGTCCAGCACATCGCCCGCGAGATAGGTGCCGAGCACGATCGCACCGAGGCCGTAGGCCAGCCCGACCGGCAGAGCCAGCCACAGCCAGACGTCGCCGAGCAGCGCGTTGGCCACCACCATCGGCAGCGCCAGCACCGCCGAGGCGGCCATCGCCAGGAAGCTCAGGAAGCTCTTGGCCACCCCGGCACCGCTGTTCATGGCGAACGGATTGCTGGTCTCCGGCAACTCGTAGGCGCCGAAGATCGACACGTACAGGTTCACCGCCAGACCGGCACCGTACGCGGCGAACACCGTGCCGGCCACCATGCCTATCCAACCCGGCTCACCGAGCAGCAACCCGACCACCACCGGAATGAGCACCAGCAGCGGCACGATGTAGAGCGAGAACGCCGTCACCCGGGCGCGCAGCTCCTGCCGGCCCGGCACCCCGGCGATGACGTTTGCGGCGTACGCGCTGCCGTCGTACCCGAACTGGTTGGCCAGGCTGACCGCGGCCAGCACGCCGACGAAGAGCATGGACAGGCCGAGGACGACGGGAGACGGCTCCTCGGTGCCGCCCTTGCCGGCGAAGCCCAGGCTGCGGATGTTGAGCATCACCGGGAGGAAGATGCCGACCATCGCGAAGGTGATCAGACCGGCCCGCCGGCGCATGTCCCGCCACCAGTACCGGGCCTCCCTGGCCACCAGTGCCCCGTACCGGTTGCGCGCCAGCCGGCCCAACACCCGGGGAAAGAGCTGCTCGACCGGGGAACCGGCGGTGCCCTTGCGGGTCGCACCGGCGCTGCCACCGGCGGCCCCGATCATCGCCGACTCCACCGACCGCGACCACCACCAGAGCAGCAGCCCGATGGCGGCAATCGTGATCAGCAACTTCAGCGGCGCGGCCCAGGCGCGGCCCGCGGCCACGTCCAGACCCGCCGTGTACGGCGCGGCGAGCGGGGTCCACCCGAGCACGGTGGCCGGCCCGGTGAACCGGTCCCAGTCGGCCCGCTCCACCGCGCTTATCACCGCGATCTGGAGCGGGCCGAGCAGCGCGGCGAGCACCGCAAGCGCCACGGCGGCCAGGTCGCGCATCCGGCGGGACCGCAGCATGGTGGCGAAGGCGCTTGTCACCGCCCGGCTCACCGCGACGCACAGGACCAGCCCGAGCACCATGCCGACGACCGCGACCAGGCCGGCCGGGACGCCGCCGAGCGCCCAGGCCGACACCACCAGCCCCACCGTGGCCAGCAGCAGGCACAGGGCCGGTACGCCGACCAGCGCGGCGGCCAGCATCCCGGGGATCAGGGTCCGGCGGCGCAGCGGCAACAGCGCGAAGCGGGCCGGGTCGAGGGTCTCGTCGACACCGAAGAAGACAAGCGGCAGGAACAGCCAGCCCAGCACCAGGACGGCGCCACCCAGGGCGGCGACGAGCATGGCGATGTCGGCCCGGTCCGCCAGGCCGGGGGCGGCGAACCCCAGGAACCCCATGGCGGCGAACCAGAGCCCGAACAGCAGGCCGATGACGTACAGCGCGATCCGCCAGCGCTGCCCGCGGAAGTTGTTGCCCATCACCCGTAGCTTCAGCCGGACGAAGTGCCACGGCGTGACCTGGCGGGCGGGTTGGACCGCCGTGCCGGCGGGGGCGGTCACCTGGTCTACAGCCACGCCAGCTCCTCCCCGGTAGCGGTGCGACCGCCGACGACCGCCACGAAGGTCTCCTCAAGCGAACGGTCGCCACGAACCTCGTCCAGCGTGCCGACCCGCTTGATGACTCCCTCGGCGAGGATCGCCACGTGCGTGCAGAGCCGCTCGACGACCTCCATCACGTGGCTCGAGAAGATCACCGTGCCGCCACCGCCGACGTACCGCTGCAGGATGTCCCGGATGAGCGCGGCGGAGACCGGGTCGACGGCCTCGAACGGTTCGTCGAGCACCAGCAGCCGCGGGCCGTGCAGCAGCGCGCTGGCCAGTCCGATCTTCTTCTTCATGCCGGCGGAGTAGTCCACCACCAGGGTCCGTCCGGCGTCGGTCAGCGCCAGGACGTCGAGCAGCTCCCCGGCCCGCTGGTCGACCACCGCGGGATCCATGCCGCGCAGCAGTCCCTGGTAGGCCAGCAGTTCGGCGCCGGTAAGCCGGTCGAACAGCCGGACCCCGTCCGGCATCACGCCGAGCACCTGCTTGGCGCGCACCGGGTCGGCCCAGACGTCGTGCCCCAACACCCAGGCACCACCGGCATCCGGCCGGAGCAGGCCGACCGTCATCGACAGGGTGGTGGTCTTGCCGGCGCCGTTGGGCCCGAGCAGACCGTAGAAGGAGCCCGCCGGCACGTCCAGGTCGACTCCCGCGACCGCCACCTTGCTGTCGAACCGCTTCACCAGCCCGCGCAGCGCCAGCGCAGGGTGCTCACCACCAGTCATGCCGGAAACCGTATCGGTTCGGCGCCAGACCGCCGTCCGGCCGCCGGACGATTCCTGGCTCCTCCTCGGGCAGGAGATGGAAGGCTCTCAGAGCCGCAGGGCCTCGGGCGCGTGCAGGCGCAGCATCGTCGCCCCCACGTCGACCGGGGCGCGGCGCCGGGTGAGCATCGAAGTGACCGCCATCACGGTGAACGCCAGCGGCACCGTCCACGCGGCCGGCTGCGCGACGAGCACCGCGGGCCACCCTGCCAGTGGCGGCCCGACCACGGTGACCAACACGGCCAGTACGGCGGCGCCGCCGCCGGCCAGCACTCCCGCCGTGGCCCCGACCGCGGTCAGGCCGCGCCACCAGATGCCCAGCACCAGCAGCGGGCAGAAACTGCTCGCCGCCACCGCGAACGCCAACCCGACCACCTGGGAGACGTCCAGGTCCCGCAGGTTCAGGGCCAGGACGACCGGCACCAGTCCGGCGGTCACCGCGGCCAACCGGAAGTCGCGCACCGAGCCCCGGCCCAGCACGTCCGCCGAGATCACGCCGGCGACGCTGGTCAGCAGCCCGGACGAGGTGGACAGGAAGGCAGCGAAGGCACCAGCGGCGACCAGGGCGGAGAGCAGGTGGGCGGTGAGCGTGTCGCCGAGCGCCGCCGACGGGAGGAGCACCACGACGGCGTCGGTCTGCCCGCTGACCAGCAGTTGCGGTGTGTAGATCCGGCCCAGCACGCCGTACAGCGTGGGCAGCAGATAGAAGGCGCCGACCAGGGCGAGGACCACCAGGGTGGTACGCCGGGCCGCCGCGCCGTCCCGGTTGGTGTAGAACCGCACGAGTACGTGCGGCAGCCCCATCGTGCCGAGGAACGTCGCCAGGATCAGCGAGTACGTCGCGAACAGCCCCTTGTCGTCCCGGCCGGCCGCGCTGGGCAGCAGCCAGTCGGCTCCGTCGGATGCGCCGACCGTTGACACGGCGGGCACCGGATCCCCGGCGGCGAAGGTCAGTTCCTCGCCGGGGCGTACCTCCGTCCGGGTGCCGTCGGCGAAGGTGATGGTGGCGGCGTCCCGGACCTCGACGGTGGTGGCCACCCGGAAGGCCGTGCCGGCCTCCGGAGTGACCGCCGGCCGCCCGTCGGCCTGCCAGTGCAGCATCAGAAAGATCGCCGGTACGGCGAGCGCGGTCAGTTTCAGCCAGTACTGGAACGCCTGGACGAAGGTGATCGCCCGCATCCCGCCGAGCGCCACGTTGGCGGTGACCACCGCGCCGACCAGCAGGGCGCCCACGGCGTACGGCAGGCCGGTGACCGTGGTGAGGGTGAGCCCGGCCCCCTGCAACTGTGGCACCAGGTAGAGCCAACCGATGAAGATGACGAACAGGGTGGCCAGCTTGCGCAACCGGCGGGAACCGAGCCGCACCTCGCAGAAGTCCGGCAGCGTGAAGGCGCCGGAGCGGCGCAGCGGGGCGGCCACGAACAGCAGCAGGGCGAGGTAGCCGGCGGCGAACCCGACCGGATACCAGAGCACGTCGACGCCGTACTTGAGGACCAGCCCGGCGACCCCGAGGAACGACGCGGCCGACAGGTACTCGCCGCCGATGGCCGCCGCGTTCCAGGTCGGGCTGACCATCCGGGACGCGACCAGGAAGTCGGAGGTGGTCCGGGCCAGCCGCAGGCCGTAGAAGCCGATGGCGACGGTCACCAGGGTGACCGCGACGATCGCCGGCGCTGCGTACGGCGTGGCCATCAGCGTTCCGGCCGCTGCACCAGATCGGTGAAGTCCTGCTCGTTGCGTTCCGCCCAGTGCACGTGCAGCCAGCCGACCGCGACCAGGAACGGGAAGGCGGCGATGCCGAGCAGCACCCACGGCAGGTTGACCCCGAAGACGGTGACCCCGCCCAGCGTCGGTGCGATCGCGAAGAGCAGCGGCAGACCACCGAGGCCGATCACGACGACTAGCGACAGCCGCAGGGCCAGGGCGAGTTGGGCGCGGACCAGTCCGCGCACCATGGCGTCGCCGATCCGGGTCCCCTCGGTCAATTCGGCCCTGGTGTGTTCCCGCACCGTGAGCCGCCGCCCGGCCTCGGCCAGCACGATCCGCGCCCGGCGCGGGGGCCCGGGCGGCGGCGGTTGGTCGATGGCCACCTCGGCAGTCTCGCCACCCAGGCCCGATTGTCAAGCGGAGCCGGCGTCCCTCGGCACCGGGGCTGTGGACAACCGGGCTGTGGATAACCCGGCCACCTTGTGCACAGCCTGTGGATATCTCGTTTCGGCTGTGGATAACCGGACCGTTGGCCCCCGGGTACGGAGCGGGGCCGGTGGCGAGTACGCTACCGGCCCCTTTCCGGATTGAGTCAGTTCAGGCTGACCGTGATGTTGACGATCAGCGGTCCGGTGGCCGGGACGACGTAGACCCCGCCGACCCGACGCTCAGTCGGCGTCGGGTTCCCCGAGACGGGCGGCCGGGTCGCGGTCGCGATCGGCCCGCCGGACCCGGCCTCCACTGCTGCTCCGGCGGTAGCCGTCGGCGGGTCGACCGGAGCCGGCGCGGTCGCACCGGCGGCGCTATTGCCGGTGGGGCGCCGGCCGGGCGGCGGCGGTGGGGTGGACGTGACCGGCGGGCTGAACCAGCCCCGGTGCCGCTCCCCGTCCACATCCACCTCGTAGCTGAACCTGATCTTCTGTCCCGGGAGTACCCGCATGGTGTACCTGCCGTTCCGGAGGCCATCCATGCCGACGGAGTCGCCGGTGGCGGCGTTCCGGGCGAACACGGTGCCACCCTCCGGTACGACCCCACCCGCGATCGTGAAGGTGCCGGTGACCTCGGTCCCGGTGCTGAGCCTCGTGTCGAAGCTGGCGGTGCCGCCCACCGTCACCTGGATGGTCTGTGCCTCGTACCGGTTGCCGGCGCCACCGGACCACTGGGGGGCGAACCCGTCAGCGGAGTAGAACAGCGGCCACCGGTACGGACCGAGCCTGTCGATCCGATACTGGCCGTCGCTGCCGGTCCACGCTTCCCCTTCGCCCAGGTAGTACCGCGGCACGACGCTCACCTGTGCGTCACGCAGGGGAGCACCGGCACCGTCGAGCACCCGGCCGGTTATCGAACCCGCCCGGTCGAGCAGCACCTTCGGCGCCCCGGCCATCGAGCCGGCGGCGGTCGTCACCGTCACCGCCTCCCGCTCGTCGCCCGTGCCGCCGGCCGTGCCGACCCACTGCCGCCCGTACGGCGAATCGAACGACATCGGAACCGCGAACAACCGGTAGCTCCCCGACTCCAGCGGACCAACAACGATCTTTCCGGTGGCGTCACTGCAGTCACCCCGGCCCTCCGGCTCCCGGATGTTCATGGGCACCAGGGCGTCGAGGCAGATGTCGGCGACTCCCTTGCCGGTGGACCGGTCGACGATTGTGGTGGTGATCCGCGCGGCGGGCCGGAGCCGGATGGTGGCCTCGACCGTCTCGCCAGCGACCACATCGACCGTCAGGCTGTCCCACCAGTAGTCCTTGTCTGGGATGTAGAGGTACAACTCGTGCCGGCCCTGGGGGAGTCCTTCGGCCACCACGACCCCGGTGCCGTTGCTGCACCCGTCCTGGACGCAGAAGTTCGGGACCGGCGCGCCGGTGACGGAGTCGGTCGCCCGGACCCGCACGGAGCCCGTGCCCAGCCAACTGTCGTTGACCGTCGTGGTGTTTCCGGCCGTCACCACCACCGGCGTCGCGGCGGCTTCGTCGATGGTGCCCTTGTAGTACTGGGAGCGGTTCTCGCTGTCGGAGAAGCCGGCCCGGTAGGTGCCGACCAGCACCGTCGGGAAGGTGAAGCTTCCGGTGCCGTCGGTGTGCTGCCATTCCGGTCCGCCACCGGGACCGTCGAACGCGCTCAGGTGGACCTCCGCACCGGCGGCGGGTTGGCCGCTCGCCGTGGTGAGCCGGCCGGTGACCGTGCCGGTGGGCAGCAGCGTGTCGTTGGCCACCACGGTGCCGTTCTCCGGCACGGTGAACCGGCCGGCTGCCGTCTCGCTGATCTCCCCCGGAACGAACTGGGTCTGGTACGAGTCGGCGATCGGGTCGAAGGAGACCGTGTAGGTCCCGGGCCAGACCGCGACGGCGTACCGGCCGTCGGCGTCGGTCATCCCCCAGTTCCACCCGCCACGGTCGACCGAGTTCGCGCTTATCAAAAGGTCCGGTACGGGATTGCCGGCGCCGTCCCGGATCTGACCGGTGATGGTGCTGGTCGGCAGGAACTGGTCGTTCACCGTGGTGGTCTGCCCGGTCGTCACGGCGACCAGGTCGGCGTCCTCGTCATACTTTCGCTGCCGGTAGAACTGCTCCGGGCCGCCGGACCGGTAGGACACGATGTAGTTGCCGACCGGCAGCCCACCGAAGGCGAACCGGCCGTCCTCGTCGGCCCACGTATCGGCGATGTCCCAGGTGTCGGCGTTGCGGACAAGCACCTGGGCGTATGACGCGGCGGCGCCGCTCTCGAGAGTCAAGCGGCCGGAGATTCCGCCGGTGGCCGTGGTCGCCGGGTCGCCGGTCGCCGTCCGTGCCGGACCAGCGGCCGTCGCCCGTGGCGGGCGGGTCCTCCGATCCTGCTCGGGGGTGGCGGCGAGCCGGGCGGCGCGGACCGCCACTCCGGCGTATGCCGTGGACGAGGGGCGCGTCGACTGCCCGGACGCGGTGCCGTCGGGTGCCGCCGAGCCGGTCGTGGTGGACGCCCGGTCGGGCGTCGTGTCTGGCCGCCCGGGTGCGGCGGCGGCCGGTGTGGCGAGCACACCGAGGAGGAGGATCGCGGCTGTCGTGCCGCGCAGGAGCCCGGTAAGGCGCATGGAGTTCCTTCTGAGGGGAGGCGGGGGCGGCCCGCTGACGGTCGACTGCCGTCTCCCCGATCGGCCCCCGCTGCCTGATCGATGACGTGATCCTAGATCGTCAATGCCCGGCCGGTGCCTGGCCGTTCGGCTGACAGACGGCCGACCGCAGGTCCACCGTGCCCGCTCGTCAGCGGGTCCAGTCCTGCTTCGCCGCGCGCACCCAGCCGGCCCTTCAGTTCCCGGGTGTGCCAGCAGCGCTCCGATCAGTGCGAGCCCTCGCGGCCGTAGCGGTCGTTGGACAAAGCTGTCAGGGTGAACCGGTAGAGAGGAGGCATGACCGTGAGTAGTGGCCCCGTTGCTCATCCGCGGCACGGTGATGCCTGGACGGTGGATGACCTCCAGGAGTTGACCCGAGACGGCCAGCAGTACGAGATCTTCGACGGGAGCCTGATCGTGTCGCCGCATGCGGATGTCTTCCACGGCGGGGTGGCGAACCGGCTCCGCCGGCTCCTGGATCGGCAGGCTCCGGCGGGACTGCTCGTCGGTCAGGACATCGGGGTCAGCGCCAACCGCTCGTCATACTTCGTCCCGGATCTTTTCGTTGCACGAGAGAGCGCGCTCGACAAGGGCGGCCCCGCCCTGCACCCGGACGACGTCCTGCTGGTGATCGAGGTGATTTCGCCGAGCAACGCCGGTCGGGATCTGGTCCTCAAGCGGCACGAGTACGCCGCGGTCGGCATCCCCCACTACTGGTTGGTCGAGCCGCGCAAGCAGAACCTCACCATCCTGGAGAATGTCGGCCGGGTCTACCGTGAGGCGGCGGTGGTCACGGTCGGGGACGTCCTGACCAGCGACGAACCGTTCCCGCTGTCGGTCGATCTTGCCGCCATCTTCTGAAGGTGGACCAGCCGGGCGGCGGACCGGCCTCAGCGGGTCCAGTCCTGCTTCGCCGCGCGCACCAGCCGGTCCTTCAGCTCCCGGGTGTGCCGCCGGCTGACCGGCAGCTCGGCATCGTCGATGATCACCACGTAGCCGGAGTTGGCCAACCGGAGTTCGGCGATGAGCCGCAACTGCACCAGGTAGGAGCGGTGGATCCGAACGAATCCGGCATCGGCCCAGCGTTCGGAGAGGGTTGCCAGTGGCACCCGGACCAGGTGTGAGCCGTCCGCGGTGTGCAGCCGCGCGTAGTCGCCCTGCGCCTCCACCCACCGCACCGCCGAGCGGGGCAACATGCGGGTGCTGCCGGCCAGTTCGACCGGGATCGCCGGATCCTCCTCCGATAGGGCCAGCGCGGCGGGATGGCTGGGCACCACCCGGGAACCGGTCACCCGGCGGACCGCCTCGGCCAACCGCTCCGTCTGCACCGGCTTGCGGACGTAGTCGGTGACGCCGAGGTCGAACGCGTCGACCGCCGCGTCGTCGTACGCGGTGACGAAGACGATCGCGGGCGGGCGGGCGAACCGGCGCAGCACCCGAGCCAGTTCCATGCCGTCGAGCCCCGGCATCCGGATGTCCAGGAAGACCGCGTCGACATCGGTGTCCCGCAGTACCCGGAGGGCCTCGGTGGCGTCCCCGGCGGTGTGCACCCGGCTCACTCTGGGGTCGGCCCGGAGCAGGTAGGCCAACTCGTCGAGGGCCGGCGGCTCGTCGTCGACGGCGAGGACCCGCAGGAAGGCCGTCACGACGTGCTGGCTGGGCATGCGCTCACGGCCCTCGCTTCGCTCGGTGCGTTCGCTCATGACGTGCTGGCTGGGCATGCGCTCACGGCCCTCGCTTCGCTCGGTGCGTTCGCTCATGACGTGCTGGCCCGGACGTGGCGGTGGAACTTCGGCACCCGCATGCTCACCTTCGTACCAGCACCCGGTGCCGTCTCCACGACCAGGCCGAACTGGTCGCCGAACGCCGAACGCAGCCGCTCGTCGACGTTGGAAAGCCCGACGTGCTGCCCCCCGTCGTCGACGCCGTCGGACGCCGGCCCGGTCGATCCTCCCAGCAGCACCGCCGGATCCATGCCCACCCCGTCGTCCTCCACGGTGAGATGGCATTCGGCGCCGGCGTCCCGGGCCTCGATGCTCACCATGCCTACCCCGGTCTTGCGCGACAACCCGTGCCGGACGGCGTTCTCCACAAGCGGTTGCAGGCAGAGGAACGGCAGACTGACCGGCAGCACCTCAGGCGCGATCTGCAACCGCACCTGGAGCCGGTCGCCGAACCTGGCTCGTTCGATGGTGAGATAACGGTCGATCGACCGCAGCTCCTCGGCGAGTGTGGTGAAGTCTCCATGCGCGCGGAAGGAATACCGGGTGAACTCGGCGAACTCCAGGATGAGTTCGCGGGCCCGCTCCGGATCGGTCCGGACGAACGAGGCGATCGCGGTCAACGCGTTGTAGATGAAGTGCGGGCTGATCTGGGCGCGCAGGGCACGTACCTCGGCCCGGGCCAACCGTTCCCTGGACGACTCCAGCTCGGCCAGCGCGAGTTGGGCGCCGGCCCAGTAGGCCGTCTCCAGTGTCGCCTGCAACAGACCGGGTGCCGGCTGCCCGTCGGAGATCGCCACCAGCGCCCCGACCGGCCGGTCGTCCGGACCGCTCAGCGGGGCCACCACCGCCCCGCGGACCAGGCAGTCCACCCGGTCGCACCGCAACTCGGCCTCACCCAGCACGGTCGACCGGTTGGTGGCGATTGCCCGGTGTGCCGCCTCGACCACCTGCTCCAGGTGGTGGCTGCCGCGTCCGTCGAAGGCGAGCGTGTCGGTGCCGTCCACCAGCGCCGCGCCGGGCGCCCCGACAAGCGTACGCAGATGGCGTACCGCCTTGGTCGCGCTGGCCTCGGTCAGCCCGCTGCGCAGCGGCTCGGCGGCCAGCCCGGCGGTGTGCAGGACGTCGTAGGTGGCCCGCTGCCCGGCCGTCACGATGCCGCGACGGGCCCGCAGCCTGATCACCGCGAGCACGGCGGCGCCGAGCGCGCCGAGCAGCGCGACGACGGCCAGGACCGACGACAGGTTGGCAGCCACGCCCAGCATCCTGTCGGGTGCCGGCCGTCCGCGCCAGGCACAGCGTCGCCTCGGGGTCCTCGCCGCCGTGGGTCAGTAGGCGCCCTTGCGGGCCAGCACCACGCCGACCGTCCGCCAGAGGATGCTCAGGTCGTATGCCAGCGACCAGTTGTCGACGTAGTAGAGGTCGAGCCGGACCGCCTCGTCCCAGGACAGGTCGGAGCGGCCGGAGACCTGCCACAACCCGGTCATACCGGGACGGACCAGCAACCGTCGGCGGACGTCGCCGAGGAAGTCGCCGTCGTCGGCCGGCAACGGTCGCGGCCCGACGAGCGACATCTCCCCCTTGAGCACGTTGATCAACTGCGGTAGCTCGTCAAGCGAGCTGGCCCGCAGGAAGCGGCCGGCCGGGAAGACCCGCGGATCCTGCTTGATCTTGAACAACATGCCGTCGGTCTCGTTCTGGTCGACCAGCCCCGCCAACCGCTCCTCGGCGTTCGTGTACATGGTGCGGAATTTCCACACCCGGAAGGTGCGGCCCTCGTACCCGACCCTGGGCTGCCGGAAGAAGACCGGACCGGGATCGGACGTCCGGATCGCCACGGCGATCAGGATGAACAGCGGGACGAGCAGCAGCAGGCCCACCGCGGCGGCGGCCCGGTCGAGCAGGTTCTTGGCCAGCAACGCCGGGCCGGACAGCGTCGGCTCTTCGACGTGCAGCAGGGGCAGACCCTCGATGGGTCGGATGTGCACCCGGGGGCCGGCGATGTCGGTGAGCTGCGGCGCCACCACCAGATCGATGCCGGAGCCCTCCAGTTGCCAGGCCAGCCGGCGCAACTCACCGGGTTCGGCGCTGGCCGAGCCGCAGACCGCGATGGTGTCCCCACCGACCTCACGGACCAAGGCCAGCACGTCGCGTCCCGCGTACACCGGGACCGGCGTGCGGATGCCCCGGGCGGCGGCGATGCCATCGGTGATGTGGATGGCGACCGGCACCAGACCGGCCGACGGGTTGCGGGTGACCGCCTTGTAGACCTCCAGCGCGTCCGGCAGCGTGCCGACCAACACCATCCGGTGTCCGGCGTGCCCGGCCTTGGTGCGGACGAGGTGCAGCACGGACCGGGCCACATAGCGGATCAACAGGATGAGGATCATGGAGCCGAGCAGCGCCGTGCCGACCGTGAAACGGGACAACTTCGTCACGGTGGCGAAGGCGATGAACGAGACGCTGGCCGCCACCATGATCCCGGCGCGAACCACCCGGCGGAACTCGTCGGTGCCCAGCCCCAGATAGCGCCGGTCGTAGGCGCCGTTGGCCCAGAGCAGGACCAACCAGCCGAGCGGCAGCAGCAGGTAGGCGACCGTGTAGAAGAAGGTGGGGTCGCCGCCCCGCTGGGCGTCGAAGCCGGCGGTCGCCTTGTCGAACAGTTGGATCGCGACGAAGCTGGTGAACGCCACCACCGCGAAGTCCAGCAACACCAACGCGATGGTGTACGGCCGGTGCCAGCGGGAGGCCCGGCGGCTGGCTCGGGCCCACGCGGAGCGGGGTACCCCGTTCGGCACCGGCGGCGTCGGTGGTTGGATCTCGAAGCTGTCGACGTGCCGCATGGGTCCGCTCTGGTTGGTGCTCCCCGTCGGGCGATAGAGGCTCGTGGTCACCTCGACTGTGTCCTCCCGCATGACACGTGCCGCCCACTCGCCGTAACGGCTCGGGTCGCCCACCGTCCCAGTCTCCCACGCATGACCTTGCGGATAGTCCCGCCAGGAGACATTACGTCCGTCCGCTGGGTCGCCGGCCAACGGGTCGGCGCGGTCCGCGGAGCCACGGACCGGGTCACTATACCGATGGATGGGGCCTCCGGAAGGTGCGAGTCCTGACTGATTCGTGGCTGGTTGGGTGGAATGCGGGTGGGGACGATCCCTTGTCACTCAGCGCACCAGCCGGGACAACCGACGGTCAGCCAATGGCTTGCCTCCGGTCTGGCATCCCGGGCAGTACTGCAGGCTCGAATCGGCGAAGGAAACTTCCCGGATCGTCGTGCCGCACACCGGGCAGGGTAGCCCCGCCCGCGCGTGCACGGTAAGGCCCGAACGTTTCTCACTCTTCAGCTCGGCCGCCCGCTGCCCGACCGAGCGGCGCACCGCGTCGGTCAGTACCCGCTGGGTGGCCTCGTACAGGGCGGTCAGCTGAGCGTCGGAGAGCCGGTTGGTGAGCGCGAACGGGGACAGCTTCGCGGCATGCAGGATCTCGTCCGAGTACGCATTGCCGATGCCGGCGAGCACCTGCTGGTCGGTGAGCACCCCCTTGACCTGCCCGCGGCGGCTGCGCAACCGCTCGGCGAAGGTGGCGGCGTCGGCGGCGAGCGCGTCGGGACCGAGCCGGCCGACACCGGGGACCTGTTCTGGGTCGGTGACCAGGTAGCTGGCCAGGCTCTTCTGGGTGCCGGCCTCGGTCAGGTCGAAACCGGAACCGTCGTCGAGGCGTACCCGTAGGGCGATCGGTCCCTTACCGGGCTTGAGCGGCGCCTTTGAGGCGAATGTCTCGCGGTAGTGCAGCCACCCGGCACGGGCCAGGTGCACCACCAGGTGCAGGTCGCCATCGAAGATCACATCGAGGAACTTGCCGTACCGTCCGGCACCGGACACCGTCCGGCCGGCGGCGGCGGACGGCGCCGGATCGTACGTCTTCAGCACGGACAGCGAGGCGACCTCGATCCGCTCGACCCGCCGGCCGACCGCTCGCTCACGCAGATAGGCGCCGAGCGCCTCCACCTCGGGTAGTTCAGGCACGCCGTCAACGGTAGCGTTTGTGGCCGTCAGTGCGGAGCGAGCGAGTCCGGCCGGTTGCGAGCGGCACGAAGGGTGGCCCCGGTGAAGGTGGTGGTGGCGCACAACCGCTACCGGGCGGCCCAGCCGTCCGGTGAGAACACCATCGTCGATACGGAGATCGATCAGCTGACCGCCGCCGGCGTCGAGGTGCTGCCGTTCCTGCGCAGCTCGGACGAGATCGAGGAGCTGTCGACACCGGCCAAGGCGCTGTTGCCGGTCTCCCCGATCTACGCCCCGCGGGCCCAGCGGGAACTGAGCCGGTTGATCGAGTCGCACCGGCCGGATGTCCTGCACCTGCACAACCCGTACCCGTTGATCTCGCCGTGGGTGGTGCGGACCGCCCACCGGTACGGCGTGCCGGTGGTGCAGACGGTCCACAACTACCGCCAGGTCTGCTCCTCCGGGCTCTACTTCCGGGACGGGCGGATCTGCACCGACTGCCGCGGTCGGGCGTTCGGCCTGCCGGCTGTCGTGCACCGCTGCTACCGAGGGTCCCGGGCGCAGAGCGCCCTGATGGCCACCACGCTGGCGCTGCACCGCCCGACCTGGCGATCGGTGGACCGGTACATCGCGCTCACCGGGGGAATAGCCGGACATCTGCGCGACTACGGGATCCCCGCCGACCGGATCGTGGTCAAGCCGAACGCCATGCCGGATCCGGGGCCGCCCGCCCCGCCCGGCGAGGGCTTCCTGTACTTCGGCCGGCTCTCCCCGGAGAAGGGCCTCGCCCTGCTGCTCGACGCCTGGCAGCGGCACCCGGACGGCTCGCTCGGCCGGCTGCGCATCGCCGGCGACGGCGAGCTTCGACCGCTGGCCGAGGCGGCGGCCGTGCACCGGGCGGACATCGACTACCTCGGACCGCTGGACCGGGCCAGGGTGGCCGCCGCGCTGCGCGACACCGCCGTGGTGCTGACCGTGCCGACCTGGCACGACGTGCTGCCCACGGTGGTGATCGAGGCGCTGGCCGCCGGCCGCCCGGTGCTCGGTACCGCGTTGGGTGGCGTCCCGTACCTGGTGGGTGCGGATCAACCGGCCGCGCCCGCCGGCACCGGGCCGGCCGGGGGCGGTCCGTCGGCGGCTGCCGGGTCCGCTGCGGGCGGTCCGTCACCATCGGGTACGGGGACCGAGACGCCGCTCGCCGGCGCGGCCGGTTGGGTCGTACCGGCGGAACCGGGTGCGCTCGCCGCGGCGCTGCCGGTGGCGCGGGCCGACGCGGCGGCCCTGGCCCCGGCCGCCCGCGCCCGCTACGAGACGGTCTTCCACCCGGACGTGGTCACCAGAAGGTTGGTCGACATCTACGCCGACCTGGCGGAGGGCGCTTCCCGGGCACGGTAGCGCTGCGGGCGTGAACCAGATCCGCGCGAGCAACGGATAGCAGACGAGTATCCGTGGCGCGAAGGATCACATATGAACCCAGCTGGGCAGTTCAGCGACGAACTGCGGACGTCGGACGACGCCGCGGTGATCAAACGGTCCGAGCCCGACCCGGAGTGTTTCGGGCTGATCTTCGACCGGCACGCCCCGCACATCCACCGGTACGTCGCCCGTCGGCTCGGTCCGGGGGCCGCCGACGACCTGACCGCCGAGACGTTCCTGGTGGCGTTCCGCCGCCGGCACCGGTACGCCCCCGACCAGCCGAACGCCCGGCCCTGGCTGTACGGGATCGCGACCAACCTGGTCGGCCAGTATCGGCGTGACGAGGTGCGCCAGTTCCGGCTGCACCAGGCGGCGGGGACCAGAACCGGCGAGGAGTGCCACGCCGACCGGGTCGTCGCAATGGCGAGTGCCCAGGCGACCAGGCCCGCCCTGATGGCGGCGTTGGCGGAACTCGCCCCGTCCGACCGGGACGTGCTGCTCCTGGTGGCCTGGGAGGAACTGACCTACGAGCAGGTGGCGGCGGCACTGGAGATCCCGGTCGGCACGGTCCGGTCTCGACTCAACCGGGCGCGCAAGAAGGTCCGCAGAGCACTGAGCGGATCCCACGTCATGGCAGATTCATAGGAGCGTGAACGCAATGGAAGACCTTCAGCTTGTCCGTGAGCTGCGGCGGGAGTCGCCGCTTCCGGGTCCCACCGAACTCGCCGGTGTGCGGCACCGACTGACCACCGCGATGGCCGCCGAGCCGGCCGGCGAAAGCTTCGTCCCCGCGCCGGTCCGGCGGCCGCGCCGAGCCCGTCGCTTCGTGCTTGCCGTCGCGACGGCGGGACTCGCCGCGGTGATTGCGGGTGTCGTCGTCATGGCGCCCGACAAGGTCGGCGGACCAACCGCGGAGGCCCAGGCGGCGGAGGTGCTGCACCGAGCGGCCACCGAGGCGCTGAAGCTGCCCGACGTCCCGCCGCGGCCCGACCAGTTCCTCTACGTCAGGGATTCCCATGGTGTGGAGAGGTGGCTCTCGGTGAATGGAACCCGGGACGGCCTGCGGACCGAGGGCAAGGATCGGGTGGTGTTGCCCGGCTGCGCTGACGGTCGCCGATCGGCGATCAAGGGCGACCGGGTGGTCGGCACCGAAGCGTGCACGCCGGAGCCTGCCTATCTGCCGGACCTTCCCAGGGATGTCGACGCCATGTTGGCCTACCTGAAGGACAACCGGAGGGGCGAGCAGGGTGCCGTCAACGCGATCGCCAAGGACATCGACTTCCTGCTGAGCGACCATCTGGTGCCGCCTCAGTCGAAGGCCGCGCTGTTCCGGGCGGCGGCGAAGATTCCGGGACTGAAGGTGGTCAAGGACGTCAAGGATCCGGCCGGCCGGCCGGGGGTGGGGATCACCTGGTCCAACGACGGCTTCACCAACGTGATCGTCTTCGACGAGAAGACGTACGCCTATCTCGGCCTGCGCACCGGTACCGCCGGTTCGGCGGTGGTGCGGGTGGCTGTCGTCAACAAGGCGGGCCAGCGGCCCTGAGTTGCTCGGCGGGACGGCCGGCGTGCGGCGTCGCACGCCGGCCGTCCCTCATGTGGAGGGGCCGGCAGGGAGCCTTGCTAACGCAGTGCGGCGCGGGCGGAGAACGCGATGCTGGCCAGCAGGAAGCCGCCGTTGACCACGGTGAATGCCGCGACCAGCCAGATCGTCCACGCCGGCGTGAGGGTGAGCACCAGCCCGGCCACGAAGATCACCGCACCGTAGTCGCGGACCAGCTTGACCAGCCGGACCGGCAGCGAGCGTGAGGTGATCATGCTGGCCGCGTTCGGGCCGGCCTGCATCACCGAGGTCACCAGGTTGACCATCCACGTGCCGGTGAAGACCGCGACCAACCAGGTCGGGGTGTCCGGCCGCTGCGCCACCGCGACCGCCGACAGCGATGCCACAAGCGCGATCTGGGCGGCCACGTCACACAACACGTCCAGCCGGGCGCCGGCCGCGGAGCCCTGACCGGTGACCCTGGCCAGTTGGCCGTCGGCGCAGTCCAGCGCGTACGCGAGCTGCCAGCCGAGCAGCGCGAGCAGGCCCACCGGCCAGGCCGGCAGGTCACCGGCCGCGACCGCCGGGGCCAACGCGATAACGGTCGCCGAGACGGCCAGCCCGAGCACCAGGTTGGTCAGGGTCAGTGCGGTGGGCGGCAGGCCGAGGCGCTGGGCGCCGAGCGCGATCGCCGCGCCGAACCACTGGCTGATCGGCTCGCTGAACAGGCCACCGCCCCGGTTCGTGCGGTGGAAGTCGCGGACGGTCGGGCGGGACAACTCAGTCGTCGAGGTTGTCGAGGTCGTCGAGGGCACCGGCGTAGTCTGCCAGCCGGCCCCGGATCTCGGCGGGAGCCAGGTCCAGGTGTTCGAGGATGGTGTACCGGTCCGGTCGGGTCCGGGGCGCGAAGGCGACCGCCTCGGCGAACTGGTCGTGGGTCAATCCCACGTCGGCCGGCTGCCGGGGCAGGTTGTGCCGGGCCAGGCAGGCCGACATCTGCGCCAGCCGCCGTTCGTCGCCGCGCAGGAAGGTGCAGAACAGCGCGCCCAGGCCGGCTAGTTCGCCGTGCGAGGCGGTGCCCGGGAACAGCGTGTCGACGGCGTGCATGATCTCGTGGCAGCCGCCGCTCGCGGGCCGGCTGCTGCCACAGACCGCCATGGCCAGGCCGCTGGAGATCAATGCCTCCGCGAGCACGGTGAGGAAGTCGTCGTCGGTCATGTCGCCGGGGTGGTTGATGACCGCCTCGGCACCGGCCCTTGCGAGTGACGCGGCCAGCCCGTCCACCGGCTCGCCGCGCACCTGGCGGGCCAGCTCCCAGTCGGCCAGCGCGCTGAAGTTGCTCACCACGTCGCCGATGCCGGCGCGGTTGTGCCGCTCCGGGCCGCTGTCCACGAAATCCAGGTCGACGATCACCGCTATCGGGATGTGCACCCCGTACGAGCCCTTGATCCCGTCGGTGATCAGGCTGGCCACCGGGGAGGCGATGCCGTCGTTGGCCAGTGCGGTGGCCACCGAGACCATCGGCAGGCCGCGCCGCATCGCCGCGTACTTGGCGACGTCCACCGTGCGGCCACCGCCGATCCCCACCACCGCGTCGTACGACCGGGCGCGCAGCTTTCCACCGAGATCGTTCGCGGCGTCCAGGGTGCCGCCCTCGGTGAAGAAGACGTCGGCCGAGCCGAGCGAGGGCCGGATCAGGTCGGCGATCTTCTCACCCAGCCCCGGACCGACGACCACCGCGACGTCCCCGCCCGCCGAGATCCGCCCGTCGGAGAGGATCGCGCCGAGGTCGGCCACCGCCCCCCGTCGCACGTCGATGTGCAGCGGGGTGAGGATCGAGCGGGCTAGTAGTGGCACGCGATCTCCCGGGCCCTTGCCAGGTCGTCGTGGTTGTCCACCTCGACCCAGTCGACGTCGCCGATGGCGGCTCCGCGTACCTCGCCGCCCCGGTTCGCGTACTCCTGGTAGCCGTCCTCGTAGTAGAGGTTGGGGTCGCGGCGCCAGGTTGCCTCCAGCGCGTCGGCCAGGCCGTCCGCCGCGTGCGGCTCGATAAGCGTGGCGCCGATGTACTCGCCGTACGCCTCGGCCGGGTCCATCAGCTTGGTGATCCGGCTGAGCTGCCCGGCGGAGTCGAATACGGTCTTCATCTCCTCGTCGGCGAGCTTCTTGACGGTGTCCAGGGCGAGCAGGACGCTCGGGCCGCGCTGGGCGAGCAGGGTCCGCTCGACGCTGACCGGGTGCACGGTGTCCCCGTTGACCAGCAGGACTCCCTCGGCGAAGAAGTCCCGGGCCAGCCAGAGCGAGTAGGCGTTGTTCCACTCCTCGGCCTTGTCGTTGTACACCAGCGTGATCTTGACGCCGTACCGGGCCTGGAGGTCGTCCAGCCGGGCCTCGACCGCCGAGGCGGCGTAGCCCACCACGATCGCGACATCGGTCAGCCCCACCTCGGCGAGGTTGCGCAGCGCGATGTCCAGGATGGTGGTTTCGCCGTCCACCGGGACCAGCGCCTTGGGCAGCGTGTCGGTGTACGGCCGCAGCCGGCGTCCGGCACCGGCGGCGAGCACCATACCGATCATGAGTGGGGATCCTCCCTGCAGACGAAGCCGTCCGCAGGAGGATAGCGCCGCCCGTCCGCCCGGACGGTGTCAGTGTGAGTTTGCCTCCCGTCGGGCGGTGCCGGCAGGCGGGCGGCTGAGCGGGGTCCGGGAGCGCGGTCAGCCCGGCAGCGCCGCCAGGTCGGCCAGTAACTCCAGGCGTTCGTCCGGGGTGAGCGCCGCGTACGGTCCGGCGGCTCGATTGTCGGTGTCCCGCTCGATGGCCGTACGCTCCGGTCCCGGTGGTAGGGCGGCAACACTCTGGGCGGTATGTCCTGATTCAGCCCACGCCGCGGCGTGCGCGTCGGCCCGGTGGTACCGCAGCACCCCCAGCCGGTTGAGCAACAGCCGACCCGCGGGACTACCGGCCGGTTCGTGGAGCGGGGCGACTGCGGCGAAGGCCGGACCGGGGTCGGTGCCGGCGGCGGCGACGAGCCGGGCCGCCACGCCCGCGAGGCGGACCACCCGGGCCTCGTGCCCGGCCCAGAGCCGCTCGGTCACCTGGGCGTGCAGGTCGAAGAGTTCGGCGAGGAAGGCGGCACCGCGCTCGGTGGCGCCGAACCCTCCAGCGGCGTGCTGGCCATCGGCCGTTCGGAAGATCATGCCGTGCGCGACCTGCCGGTCCAACGCCCGGGCGCAGTCCGCGGGGTCCTGATACCGGGTGATCGCGGCGAAGTCGGCGGGGTCCACCACGCCGCCGGGAGCCGCCAACCGGGTCCGCAGGTCGATCAGGAAGCCGACCGCGGCCGGCCCGCCGTAACGCCGGCCCAGTTCCACGCCGCCGGCGTCCCGGCTCGCGCGCATCGCCGCCACGAACACGCGGTCCACCGCGGGCGCGACCAGCCGCGCCACCCGGTACGCCGGCAGCTCCACCCGGTCGTCCGACCCGGCGTCCGGGTCCGGCGCGTGGAGCCCGCTCACCGGTTGAGGGCGCACGGCTCGGTTGTGCGAGGTGCGCAAACGCGGCGGAGGGGAGTCACCGGGCGAGATTACGGGGGTGGTGCCCGGAGCTGCTACCCGGACGCGATTCCGATGTTTGTCGATGGGGGTTGTCCATCGATGCCTGCGGGGTCAGGATAGCGGTACCGGTCCGGCGCCGATCAGGGGTGATGCGTGATGCAGGTGCGCGACGCGATGTCCAAGGAAGTGCTGATCGTCGGTCCCGACCACACGCTTCGGCAGGCCGCCCGGATGATGTCGGAGCGGCGGGTCGGCTCGGCGGTCGTGATCGATCCCGACTCCGAGGGCATCGGGATCCTGACCGAGCGTGATGTGCTAAACGCCATCGGCAACGGGTTGGACTGCGACACCGAGCACACCGGGGATCATCTGACCCCGGAGGTGGTGTACGCCGGCCCGGACTGGACCGTGACGGAGGCGGCCGCGGCGATGGCCCGCGGCGGGTTCCGCCATCTCGTGGTCCTGGACGGCGACGAGGTGCTCGGCGTGATCTCGGTGCGCGACATCGTGCGGGTCTGGACCAGTGAGCACCTGGCGGTCGCGGCCTGACCGGTTCAGCATGCGGACACGGCCGGACCTGCACCGCGGTGCCCCGGCCCACCCGTACGCTCGGTAGTCATGACTGCCGAGCAGCTGATCTCCTTCGCCCGTGGGGCGCCCTCGCTGGACATCGTCGATGTCGCCGGGCTCAAGGCCGCGGCGACGCGGGCCTTCGACACCGACCCGTCCGGCATCACCGCGTACGGGACCTCGGTGGGCTATCCGCCGTTGCGCGAGTGGATCGCGCGCAAGCACGGCGTGACGTCCGACCAGGTTCTGGTGACGAACGGTTCGCTGCAGGCCGACGCGTTCCTCTTCGACCACCTGGTGAAGCCGGGTGACCCGGTGGTGGTCGAGCGTCCCACGTACGACCGGACGCTGCTCAACCTCCAGCAGCAGGGCGGCCAGGTTTACCAGGTGCCCGTCGAACCGGACGGCGTGGACACCGCCGAGCTGCGCAAGCTGCTCGAATCCGGGGTACGCCCGAAGTTGGCGCACATCATCCCCAACTATCAGAACCCGGCCGGCGTGACCCTGTCCCTCGACAAGCGCCACGAACTGCTCGACCTCGCGGCCGAATACGGCTTCACGATCTTCGAGGACGATCCGTACGCGGACATCAGGTTCCGGGGTGAGCCGCTGCCGTCGATGCTGTCGCTGGACCGCCGCGACCTCGTGGTGCACGCCTCCAGCTTCACCAAGACGGTCTGCCCGGGGGTCCGGGTGGGCTACCTGGTCGGCGCCCCGGACCTGATCGCGGCGATCGCGAAGCGAGCGACGAACCTCTACATCTCGCCGGGAATGGTCTCCGAGGCGATCGTGCACCAGTTCTGCGTCTCCGGAGACATCGACCGGTCGATCGCCACCGTCTCGGCGGCCCTCGGCGAGCGGGCGCGGGTGCTGGCCGAAGCGTTGCGCCGGCATCTGCCCGAGGCGCGGTTCACCGAGCCGGACGGCGGCTATTTTCTCTGGATCGAGTTGCCCGAGGACGTGCACGTGGACGATCTGGCGCCGGCGGCCGCCGAGCGGAAGGTGGCGGTCGTGAAGGGCAGCGACTTCGTCCTGGACGGCGGTCAGCACGCGCTGCGGCTGGCGTTCTCGGCGGTGACCGCCGAGCAGATCGAGGAAGGCGTCCGGCGGCTGGCCGACGCCGTGCACTCGGTCCGTGACGCCTCCGCGCGATGACGGCGTACGTTGCCTGAGGTCAATTAGTTCTGTCAGAAACCCGACAGAAACTCCACGATCGTCGGCCGAGGGGTGTCGCCCGGCCGGCGATCGGCTCACAATGCTCCGAGCATCAGTCGTCGCGGCGCGGCCGATCGGATGATTTCCATCGCCGTTGGCGTGCCGGGCACGACTGGTTCCACGTCATGAACCCCCCGCCCCCACCGGCGCCGGGTGGGCCGCTCGCACCTCACCCCCCCGACGCGGCCGGTCCACCCGGCGCCACCTCCCCCGGGGCGGGGTGGCGACCGGCGTCTGTCGATCAGGCCTCCTGCACGCGTCGGCGTACCCTGCAACGAGCGTCGCTCAGGGGGAGGTGCGTATGGCCGATCGGATCGGGTCAGTCCGGGGTGACGGGGGCCCGCGGCCTCGCCCACGAGCCTGGGCCGCGCAGGTGCGCGCCCGCATCCTCGCCGCCGACGGACACTCTCGTCAGCCGTCCCGCCAACGACCGGCGGACCACGAGTCGGTCGTCGACTGCGGGCTGTACGTCGACGGCGAGCGGCAGCCCGGCACCTGGCAGTACGCCGACGCCCTGGACCACGCCCGGAGGCGGACGGACGCGTTCGTCTGGGTCGGCCTGCACGAGCCGACCGAGGACGTGATGGCCGGCATCGCCGAGACGTTCGGGCTGCACGAACTGGCCGTGGAGGACGCGGTGAAGGCTCAGCAGCGGCCCAAGCTGGAACGGTTCGGCGACATCCACTTCCTGGTGCTGCGCACCGCCCGCTACTGCGAGCACGACGAACTGACCGAGAACTCCGAGGTGGTGGAGACCGGTCAGGTGATGCTGTTCATCGGGCCGACCTTCGTGATCAGCGTGCGGCACGGCGACGCCTGCCGGTTGGCACCGGTTCGCGCCGGCCTGGAACGCAAGCGGGACCTGTTGACCGACGGGCCCTGGGCGGTGGCGTACGCGGTCACCGACCGGGTGGTCGACCTCTACCTGGAGGTGGCCGACAAGCTGGAGGACGATCTGGAGGGCCTGGAGGCGGAGGTCTTCTCCCGGCAGACCCGCGGGCCGATCCAGCGGATCTACCAGATGAAGCGGGAGCTGGTCGAGTTCAAGCGGGCGGTCATGCCGCTGCAACGTCCGATCATGCTGCTCACCGGGCAGGGCAGCCGGGACGTGCCGAAGGAGGTCCGGCGCTACTTCCGGGACGTGCAGGACCACCTCAGCCGCACGGTGGAACAGGTCAACTCGTACGACGACCTGCTCAACTCGATCCTCCAGGCCCGGCTCGCCCAGGTGACCGTCGAGCAGAACAACGACATGCGCAAGATCGCCGCGTGGGCGGCCATCGCCGCGGTGTGGACCTCGGTGGCCGGTATCTACGGGATGAACTTCGACTACATGCCCGAGCTGAAGATGCCCTACTTCTATCCGGGCGTCTGGGCCTTCCTGCTGACCACGTCGTTCCTGCTGTACCGCTGGTTCCGCCGCAACGGCTGGCTGTGACACAGCGAAGGACCCCTTCGCCAGGAAGGGGTCCTTCTCGTCGACCGCGCTGCGCCGGCCACCCTCGGTCGGGCGTACCCGATCAGTTGTTGCTCTTGCGGCTCGCGGTGGTGGCCGACCCGCCGATAACCGCGGTCGTCTCGTCGCTGGACTTCCCGTTGGCGCCGGCCGCCCGCTTCGCGCTCTCGGTGGTCTTGCTCGCGCCCTGCTTGGCCGTCTCGGTGATCGAGTCGGTCGCCGAGGCCAGCTTGTCGCCGTGCGCCTTCTCCGGCGCCATGGTCGCCGTGTTCGTCTCCCGTGCCGTCGACGCGGACCGGGCCAGGTCCCGTTCGGTCTGGCCGGCCGGATCCTTCGACACGCCGGTCAGCGTGGCGGCCGGGTCGTAGGCGTGCCATTCCTGGTTGTCCCGGCGGCGGCGCAGGGCGAAGGCGCCCGCGGCACCGACCGCCGCGCCCAGCGCCAGCACCGTGGCGCCCTTCGACAGCCGGCCCTTCGACTTCTTCTTGCCCATGTCCTTCAGATTCCCCTTCCGGGCCGCGGAGCCCGCCTGTCGCACGGCGCCGTCGGCGGCGACCGCCAGGGGCGCGATCGCGGCCATCGTGGATCCCCACCGGCGCTGTGCACCGCCGCGAACCTTCGCGGCCTTGGGAGCGACGTAGTCCTTGGCGGCCCCGACCCGGGGCGCGACCGTCGACCCGACGCCTTCCCGGGCATGGGCGGCGGCCTGCGCGAAGTGCCCAATGCCGTCCCGCAGCTCGGTCTTGACGAGATCGCGGTGGCGCGCGCGTCGCCCGATTCCAAACACCGGTCTCCACCTCCTGTGTGGTATCTCCGTCATCCTCCACCACCGGATGCCTCCGTACTGCCAGATCGGGCACATGGGAGGATCCGCATGGAACTGACCAACAACTGAGGAGTACCCGTGGCTGAGGCTGTCTACGCCACCCTGCACACGAACATGGGCGCGATCCGCCTGGAGCTTTTTCCCAACCACGCCCCGAAGACGGTGCGCAACTTCGTCGAGCTGGCCGAGGGGACCCGCGAGTACGTCGACCCGCGTACCGGCCAGCCCGGTTCGGGGCCGTACTTCGACGGCACCATCTCGCACCGGGTGATCAGCGGATTCATGATCCAGATGGGTGACCCGACCGGCACCGGCCGAGGTGGGCCGGGTTACCAGTTCGACGACGAGATCCACCCCGAACTGCGCTTCGACCGGCCGTACCTGCTGGCGATGGCGAACGCCGGCAAGATCGCCGGTCAGGGCACCAACGGCTCGCAGTTCTTCATCACGGTGGGGCCGCAGCCGCACCTGAACGGCAAGCACTCCATCTTCGGCCAGGTGGCCGACGAGTCGTCGGCGAAGGTGGTCGACTCGATCGCCAGCACCCCGACCGGTCCCGGCGACCGCCCGCGCCAGGACGTGATCATCGAGCGGGTCGAAATCCAGCGGACCGGCAACTGACCACGGTGGTGAACCCGAGGTACTTTTGCCGGCATGAGTGAGTCTCCCCCGACGACGCCGGTCTGCTACCGACACCCGTCCCGGGAGACCTACGTCCGGTGCACCCGGTGCGAGCGGCCGATCTGCCCGGACTGCATGCGGGAGGCCTCGGTGGGGCACCAGTGCCCCGACTGCGTGGCGCTGGGCAAGCGCACCCAGCGGCCGGCGCGCACCGCCTTCGGTGGTGGTGCCGCCGGCCGCCACGGCTATGTCACCAAGACCCTCATCGGCCTGAACCTGCTGATGATGCTGCTGTCGATAACCTCCTCCGGGGCCGGCCGCTCGCTCGCCGGCGGCGGGTTGGGCGGGCTCATGGGCAGCGGCACGCCGTTGACGGTCTGGGGTTCGATCCTCGGCCTGGCGCGCTACCAGGACTTCACGGTGCACGGCATCGCCAGCGGCGAGTACTACCGGCTGTTCACCGCGATGTTCCTGCACTACGGCCTGCTCCACCTGCTGCTGAACATGTGGGCACTGTGGGTGCTGGGCCGCACGCTGGAGGCGGCGCTCGGGCCGGCCCGGTTCCTCGGCCTCTATCTGGTGGCCGGGCTCGGCGGCAACGTCGCGGCCTATCTGTTCAGCGATCCGGCGCAGCAGACCGTGGGCGCCTCCACGGCGATCTTCGGCCTGTTCGGCGCGCTGTTCGTCATCATGCGACGGCTTGGCCGGGACACCTCCGGGGTGCTGCCGATCCTCGTGATCAACCTGGTCTTCACCTTCGCCGTGCCGTACATCAGCATCGCCGGCCACCTCGGCGGCCTGGTCCTCGGCACCCTGATGGCCCTGGTGCTGGCCTACGCCCCGCGGGAGCGGCGCACCCCGGTCCAGGTCGTGGGCGGCGTCGCGCTGCTGGTGCTGCTGTTGTTGGTCACGGTGGCCCGGACCGCTCAGCTGCTCGGCTGACGACCACCGCGCGCACCGGCCTGCCAGGCGGCGCGCAGCGCTTCGGCAACCTCGGCCGGCTCGGCGCCGAGGTCGTACCTGCCGAACAGGTGCAGCGAGTCCCCCGCGTCGATCTCCAGCGTCTCGCTGCGCAGCCCGCGCCGCGACCGGCTGTCCACCCGGATCCGCTCGATCCGCGCCCACTCCAGCCGGCGCTGACCGGCGTACCCGCGCGGCACCCGGATCCCGTCCGCGTCCACCGCCAGCCGGACCGGGGCGAGCAGGTCCCGGCCCGCCCAGCCGGCGAGGCCGGCCGCGACCAGCGCTCCCAGGGCGGGTCGAACCGGGTCGCCGTCGGCGAGCAGCACCGCGAGGACGACAAGCGCCGCGGCCCCGGCCAGCTTCAGTCCGGGGACCACCGCCGGCACCCGCCACCTCGCTGGTTCCATCCGCCCAGCATGCCAGTACGGGGCGGACGCTCGCGCGGACGGCGACGTACGATCGGGGCAGCCACGTTACCGGGGAGTACAGATGAGAGACGCGGTCATCGTCGAAGCGGTCCGGACCCCGGTCGGGCGACGCCGGGGAGCGTTGTCCGGCGTCCACCCCGTCGACCTGTCGGCGCACGTGCTGCGCGCCCTGGTCGAGCGGTCCGGCATCGACCCGGCACACGTCGACGACGTCGTCTGGGGGACCGTGTCCCAGGTCGGCGAGCAGGCCTGGAACGTTGCCCGCAACGCGGTGCTGGCCGCCGGTTGGCCGGAGTCGGTCCCCGGCACGACGCTCGACCGGCAGTGCGGGTCGAGCCAGCAGGCCGTGCACTTCGCCGCCGCCGCGGTCATCGCCGGTCAGGCGGATCTCGTGGTGGCCGGTGGGGTGGAGTCGATGACGCGGGTGCCGATGGGTGCCAGCGTCGGGGCCGGCCTGCCCTACGGCGACCAGGTGCGGGACCGTTACCGCGCGGTGGAGGGATTCGCGGCGGATGAGCCGATCCCGTTCAACCAGGGGGTCGGCGCCGAGTTGATCGCCCGGCGGTGGCACCTGTCCCGCGGTCAGCTCGACGAGTTCGCGCTGACCAGCCACGAGAAGGCGGCGGCCGCCCAGGACGCCGGGGCGTTCGACGGCGAGGTGGCGCCGGTGCCGGTGGCCGATGGTGGCAAGGTCACCCGGGACGAGGGCATCCGGCGGGACACCAGCCTGGAGCGGCTGGCCGAGCTGCCCACACCCTTCCGGCCGGACGGCGTGGTGACGGCCGGATCCGCGTCGCAGATCTCCGATGGTGCCGCGGCGCTCGCGGTGACCACCTCGGACTGGGCACGGGACCATGGCCTGCGGCCGCTGGCCCGGATCCACACGGCGGTGGTCGCGGCCGATGATCCGGTGACCATGCTCACCGCGCCGATCCCGGCCACCGCGAAGGCGCTGCGCCGCGCGGGGCTGGGCATCGAGGAGATCGGTGTGTACGAGGTGAACGAGGCGTTCGCGCCGGTACCGCTGGCCTGGTTGGCCGAGACGGAGGCGGAGTCGAGCCGCCTCAACCCGCGCGGCGGTGCCATCGCCCTGGGGCACCCGCTCGGCGGCTCGGGGGCACGGATCATGACCACGATGCTTACCCACATGCGCGACAACGGCATCCGGTATGGCCTGCAGACGATGTGCGAGGGCGGCGGAATGGCGAACGCCACCATCGTGGAACTTCTGTAATTCTACTTTCATCCATGTCACGCCGCGTCATCGTGGACACACGTATCGTTTCTTCTGACATGGACGTGTTCTCCCGGACCTTCCTGCCCGCCGCCGCCGAAGCCGGGGTGGCGATCCCCATCGTCAGCCGGCACATGCCGGTGTTGCGGCGGTGCGTCGACCCCGGCGACGTCACGGTGCTCGTCACCCGTTGCACCCGCCCCGACCGGCCGAACCAGCACGGTTACCTGCTGCTGCTCACCGAGCACCGGTTGGTGGTGACCCAGGAGACCGGGCTGCTCCGCCGGCTCCGGCTGCACCTCAACGCGGAGTTGCGGCATCTGGACAATGTGACGTGGAACGCGGATCCCCGGCTGAGCGCCGTCGAACTCGCCGCCACGGCGGTGGATGGGATCCGCGAGCGGTTCCTCATCCGCACCAACCGGGCGGACCAGGTGTGGCGTCTGGACGCGCTGCTCAGTAGGGCGTTCCGGACCCCGGTGCCGGGGCGGGCGGTCCGGTACGCCCCGGGCACCGCGACCGTACCCGGCACCGGACCGGCACCGACCGTCGACGTTCGTCGGCGAGCCCTCGGTGCCGCCATCGTCACCTGACTCCGATCGGGACACCGTCGGCGGCGGGTCCCGACGGGCATCGGCCCGCAGCGGGTTCTTACACACCTCGAACACGGCCCGACCCGACACTGTCGTCACCCATCGGTCATCATGGGCCGGTGTCCTCCGACGCGCAGCACCGGGGACTCGTCCTGGTGGTGGAGGACGAACCGGCAATCGCCGACCTGGTCCGGCTCTATCTGACCCGGGACGGGTTCGGCGTGCACGTCGAGCGGGACGGCATCGCCGGACTGGCCGCCGCCCAGCGCCTGCGCCCGGTGGCCTGCGTGTTGGACATCGCACTCCCTGGCCTGGCCGGCACCGAGGTGTGCCGCCGGCTCCGGGAGTCCGGTGACTGGACCCCGGTGATCTTCCTGACCGCACGGGACGACGAGGTGGACCGGATCGTCGGCCTCGAACTCGGTGCCGACGACTACGTCACCAAGCCGTTCAGTCCGCGTGAACTGGTGGCCCGGGTCCGCGCGGTGTTGCGCCGCAGCACGGGAACGCCGAACGGCGCCGACCGGCCGCGTACCGCGGGGCCGATCAGCCTGGACCCGAGCCGCCGCTCGGTCACCGTCGATGGAGCACCAGTGCACCTCACCACGACCGAGTTCGACCTGCTCGCGTACCTGATGAGCCGGCCCGGGCGGGTGTTCACCCGGGAGGAGTTGCTGGCCAGCGTGTGGGGTTACGCCGCGCACAGCGGGACCCGCACGGTCGACGTCCACGTGGCCCAGGTCCGGGCCAAGCTCGGTCCGGCCGCCGCCGAGTGGATCCGCACCCACCGCGGTGTGGGCTACGCCTGTGTCGGCTGAGCCACCGGTGGGCCCCGGACGTCCGTCGCGCAGCGAACATCTGACCATGCCGTTGCCGGTGATCGGCCAACGGCCGACCGCCGACGGGCCCCGGCGGCGGCGCTTCGGGCGTACCCTCACGGCCCGGGCCGTCCTGGTGAGCTGCGCGGTGGCCCTGGTTTCGGTGCTGGTCACGGTGATGGTGGCGGTGCCGTTGACGGTGCGGGCGGCGGATCGGCAGGCGCGGGAGGCGCTTGCCGCGCAGGCCACCCTGACCGCCCAACTGCTGCGTCCGCGGCTCGATCGCGGGCAGACCGCGGACGAGGTGCGGATCGTCCAGCGGCTGCGGGACCGGGACATCAACGCCTACCTTGTCCGGGCCGGCAATCCGGATCGGGGTGGGTTGCCGGAACGGGTGGTGCAGCGGCTCGCCGCCGGCCGCAACGTGTCCGGTCGGGGAATGGTCGACGGCCGGATGTCCCTGATCGAGGCGCGGGCCCTGCCCGGTGGCAGCGGGGTGGTGCTGACCCGGCCGGTCAGCCGGGGGCTGTGGCTGAGCATCGCCGCCAGCCTGTGGCTGCCGCTGCTGGCGGGCTTGTCCGCCGGGCTGGTGGCGGGTGTGCTGCTGGCCCGGCGGTTGGCTCGGCCGATCCGGAACGCGGCGACCGCCGCCGCCCGGCTGCGCGCCGGCGACCGCAACGTCCAGGTCCCGGTCGAACCGCCGGAGGAGGCGGCGGATCTCGCGTACGCGTTGAACGGGCTCGCCGCGGCGCTGGCCACCAGCGAGGGCCGGCAGCGGGAGTTCCTGCTCTCCGTCTCGCACGAACTTCGTACGCCGCTGACGGCCATCCGTGGCTACGCGGAGGCGCTCGCCGACGGGGTCCTTCCGGCCGACGGCACGCGGCGGGCCGGGCAGACCATGTTGGGCGAGGCGGAACACCTGGACCGGCTGGTGAGCGATCTGCTGGCGTTGGCTCGGCTGGAGGCCGCGGACTTCCCGCTGGAACCGGCCCGGGTCGATCTGGCCGAGTTGGTCCGCGCGGCCGTCGAGCCGTGGACGTCCCGGTGTGCCGCGGTCGGTGTGCCGCTGCGGGCGGAACTGCCGGACGGACCGGTGCCCGCGTACACCGATCCGGGGCGCATCCGGCAGGTGGTCGACGGCCTGCTGGAGAACGCGTTGCGGGTGGTTCCACCGGGGGCCCCGGTGGTGCTGGCCACCCGGCCGGCGCCGGCCGGTGGCGGGGTGGTGGAGGTACGCGACGGCGGTCCCGGTTTCACCGACGACGACCTGGCCGTGGCCTTCGAACGGGGAGCACTGCACGAGCGGTACCGGGGGATCCGGAAGGTCGGCAGCGGTCTCGGGCTGGCGCTCGCCGCCGGTCTGGTCCGCCGACTCGGCGGCACCATCGCGGCGGGCCACGCGCCGGAGGGCGGCGCCAGGTTCACGGTCTGGCTACCGCCGGCACCATGACGGCCGGTCCGGTGTGCCGGTCCCGTCCGCGGCGACCTCTTACCAGGTTCGAACATCGGCTTGACGATCCCCTGGTGGCGGCGGGGCAGGGTGGACCCACCTCGTCGAGAAGGGATGACCATGAAGCGTTGGGGAGGCACCGTCGCCACCGCCGTGCTGGCCGGAGTGGGTGCGCTCGGGCTCGCCGGTTGTGGTGTGGCCGGCGACCGGGCCGGCGGTGATCGAGCGGCCGTGGACATCGAGCGGACTGCCGTGGAGGTTGCCGCCGCCATGGGCGCGGACGGGCAGGCGTTGGCCGCGATGGGCTTCGATACCGCGCAGATCGCCGCGGCCGACCCGGCGCCGGGTGCGGGCGAGCCGTCCGCGAGCACGTCTCCCGGTGCGGACCGGCGGGGTGAGCGGGTGGAGGCGTGGCGTAAGCGGCATCAGGCCCGAGTCCTGCTGCGCCGGAACACGCTGCACGGCGAGGCCGTCGTGCAGACCAAGGACGGGACGAAGACCGTCGCGGTGCAGCGGGGTGAGGTCACCGCGATCGACGGCGACTCGATGACTGTGAAGTCGACCGATGGTTTCACCATGAGCTGGGCCTTCGGTCCGGAACTGCGGGTGGTCGAGCGGCGGGCCACGATCCAACCGAGCGAGGTCAAGGTGGGTACGACGGTCGGCGTGGCCGGTGCCAAGGACGGTGACGCGGGCGTGGCGCGATTGATCATCATCCCGAACCGGACGTCACGCTGACGGGGCTGCGCGCCCGCTGCCGGCACGGGGTGTGACGGGCACTCGCGGGAAGGGTCTCTTACACCCTGGTAAGAGACCCTTCCCGTACCTTTCAGTACACGCGGGAGCCGATGAAGTCGTCGTGCCCGTAACCCACCGGGTTGGCGAAGTTGCGGGACTGGAACGACCACTGCTGGCGGGTGCTCGACGAGCAGGACGCCAGCCGCAGCCGCGGCGTACCGAACCACGGATTGTCGAACTCCAGGCAGAGCGCCTGGTTTCCGGCCGCCCGTAGCTGGGCGCCGTTGAACACCCATTGCTGGTTGGCGCCGCCGTGGCAGTCGTGGATGTTGACCGCCGTGCCAGCGGTCAGCGAGCCGCCCGACACGTCCAGGCAGCGATCGTGGGACAGTTCGGAGTGCAGCGAGCGGCGGGCCGGGTCGTACCAGAATCCCTGGTTACGACCGCCGTGGCAGGTGTACGACTGTTGTACGGTGCCGTTGCGCGAGTCGTATCCCTTGCCGTCGACACAGGTGCCGGTGGCCGCGTTCCGCAACTGTTTGAAGTCCATGAGCCCGGGTTGGAGCACGCCGGATCCGGTGCTGGCCGGGTCGACGCAGGTGGCCTGTTGCTGTCCCGAGTTGAAGAACTGGGTCATGCACTGGGCGAACATGCCGTGGCCCCGGGCGTTGGGATGGAACGACTGCCGGGCGGCGTTCTCGTCCCAGATGCCGATCTCGATGTAGAGCCCGCGGACGGAGGTGTTGTCGGTGCACACCTCGTGTCCGTGGAACAGCCGGCTGTTGTCGAGGTACCGAGTGCCGGTGTTGGCCGCCGCCGCCCGCAGCGCGGTCTCGAACAGCGGGACCGCCTTGTTCCGGGCGAACGCCTGGTCGTGCAGGTAGAGCAGGCAGCCGCCGCCGTACCAGCCGGGGAAGTTGGGGTTGTCCTCGACGTCCGGGCTGCCGGGGCTGGGGTACGACTGGAGCACCAGCTCGTAGTCGCTGGCCAGGTAGCCGGCGCCGGTCATCGTCTGTCGGATCGAGGTGAGGGCCTGCTCGACGGCCTGCCGGCTGCCGTTGGTCCGGATGGTCCACTCGTCGGTGTACCGCGGGTAGCAGGGGCCTTGGAAGAAGACCCGGCTGATCGCGCAGTCGGTGGCCACCGGACCGAACTGGATGGTGCCGTCGCCGTTGGCGCCGACCACCACCCAGATCAGCTTGATCTTGGTGTTCCGGGCCTTGATGGAGAGGTAGTCACCCTGGTTGAGTTCGTTCCACTGGCTCGGGCCGCCGGCGATCAGGTTCCACGGCGTCGCGCCCGAGCAGGCGATGTTGTACTGCACGTCCGACGCGATGCCGGTGCGGAACACCGCCTGGTCGTAGGACCGGTCGCACCAGTTGCCGTCCTGGTGGGTGCCGGGGATGTAGTTCCCCACCCCCTCGCCGGAGATCTCGCTGTCTCCCATCGTGACGAGCGAGACCCTGCGTTGGTCGAGGGGGCGGATTTGTGGACTGCCGTAGAGCGCGGTTGCTTCGGCCGCCCGGATGGTCTCCAGGTTAGCTGGCAGCGGCTGTACTGCCGGGCGGTCGACGGCACTGGCGGGGGTGGCCAGGCCAGGGAGCAACGGGAGGACGAGACCCGCGACGAGTGCCGCGGCGGCGAGCGATCGCCGCCGGGGCGCCCGGAGCGCGTGCCGTCCCCCGGGGGCGGGGGATTCGGACATCGACGCACTCCTTCCATCGATCGCGATGTGACGATCGAGTTACCAGACGGTAACGCTCGGAGTGATGAATGTGAATAGACTTCGGAAAAGTTCAGGGGTCGCCGCCCGCGTCCCGGATGCACCGTTGTCGGCTCCGATCGGAGCGGGGAGCCGGGTTCGGGATACGCTACGGACGATCTGCCACACCCACTGCGGAGACTCCTGTGAAGCTCTCGATCCTGATGCCGGTCTACAACGAGGCGGAACGCATCGCCGACGCGCTCAAGCAGGCGCTGGCGGTGGACTACCCGTGCGAGATCGAGCTGGTGGTCGTCGATGACGGCAGCCGTGACGGCACGAAGGAGGTCCTCGCGGCGGCGGACGACGGCCGGGTCCGGGTGATCACGCATCCCCGGAACGCGGGCAAGGGAGCGGCCATCCGCACCGCCGTCGACAGCGCCGAGGGTGAGTACATGGTCATTCTCGACGCCGATCTTGAGTACGACCCCAAGGACATTCCGCGACTGCTCGCCCCGGTGCTGGACGGCCGGGCCACCGTGGTCTACGGGAATCGCACATTCGGCAGCCACAGCGCCTACAGCTTCTGGTACGTGATGGGCAACAAGGCCGTCACGACGGCCGCCAATGTTCTTTACAACTCCTACATCGGCGACCTGGAGACCTGCTTCAAGCTGATGCCGGTGGCGCTGTACCGGTCGCTGGACGTCCGGTCGCGCGGCTTCGGCATGGAGGCGGAAGTAACCGGCAAGTTGCTCCGCCGCCGGATCCGCCCGTACGAGGTGCCGATCAGTTATCGGGCGCGCAACCGCGAGGAAGGCAAGAAAATCACCTGGCGGGACGGGGTCGAGGCGCTGTGGATCCTCGGCCGCGAGCGGACCCGCCGCCAACCCGGACCGGCCCGCCGCCGGGGCTAGCCGCCGCGGCGGCCGGACGCCGTGGTCGCGGTGCTCGTCATGCGGGTAGCCTGAAAGTTGAAGTCAACTTCAGCTCAAGGTGGCGTGATGCAGGAAGCACTGACGATCGGCGAATTGTCCGCCCGCTCAGGTGTGGCTCCGTCGGCGCTGCGCTACTACGAGCGGCTCGGCCTGATCCGGGCCGACCGCACCGGCGGCAACCAGCGGCGGTACGCGCGGGCCGAACTGCGCCGGGTGGCGTTCATCCGGATCTCGCAGCAGGTCGGGGTGTCCCTTGACAAGATCCGGTCAGCCTTGGACTCACTGCCCGATTCCCGTACCCCCACTCGGGCGGACTGGGCCCGGCTGTCCCGGCTGTGGCGCCACGAACTGGACCAGCGGATCGAACTGCTCCACCGGCTGCGCGACGAGCTGACCGGCTGCATCGGCTGCGGCTGCCTGTCGCTGCAGCGTTGCAAGCTCTACAACCCGGAGGACGAACTTGCCGCCCAGGGACCGGGCCCTCGCCGGATCCTGCCGGCCGAGGACGCGGCGACGCCGGCCGGTCCTCGGCCCGCGCCATCCACCGGCCCGGGCGCCTGACCGCTGCCCGCCGGTTGCCGGATGGTTCCGGCGCTAGCCCCGCACCAGCACCACCTTGCCGAGGTGGTCGCCCGTCTCGACCAGCCGGTGTGCGTCGGCGGCCCGTTCCATGGGCAGACGCTCGTGGACGACCGGGCGGATCGCGCCGGACTCCACAAGCGGCCACACCTGGTCCCGGACGCCTCGGACGATCATCGCCTTCTGCTCCACCGGCCGGGACCGCAGCGCGGTCGCCGCGACGCTGCCCTGCTTGGCCAGGAGCGCGGCGAGGTCGAGTTCTCCCTTGCGACCGCCCTGCATGCCGATCACCACGAGCCGCCCGCCGGTGGCCAGGGCCGAGACGTTCCGGCCCAGATAGGCGGCGCCCACGATGTCGAGGATGACGTCGGCGCCACGGCCGTCGGTCACCCGGCGCGTCTCCTCGACGAAATCCCGATCCGTGTAGTCGATGGTGTGCGCGGCACCCAGGTCGCGCAGCCTCGCGTGTTTGGCCGCCCGCGCGGTGACCACCACAGTGGCGCCGAGCGCGGCACCGAGCTGGATGGCGAACGTGCCGATCCCGCTGCCGCCGCCGTGCACCAACACCGTCTCACCGTGCGTGAGACCGGCCTGCCGCACCACGTTCGACCAGACCGTGCAGGCCACCTCGGGCAGCGCGGCGGCGTCCACCGGATCCACCCCGTCCGGCACGGGCAGCACCTGCCCGGCCGGCACGGCGACCTGTTCGGCGTACCCACCACCGGCCAGCAGCGCGCAGACCGGAGCCCCGACCTCCCAATCGGTCACCCCCGCGCCGAGCGCGGCCACCACCCCCGCGCACTCCAGTCCCGGGTACGCCGACGCGCCCTTCGGCGGCGGGTAGTGCCCCTGCCGTTGCAACAGGTCGGCCCGGTTGACCGCGCTGGCGCGCACGTCGATCAACACCTCACCCGGGGCGGGTTCGGGGTCGGGGACCTCGGCCCAGACGAGGGCGTCGGGACCACCGGGCTCGGGAATCGTGATCGCACGCATGGCTCAGTCTTACCCGACGTGATCCGGTCTGTCCCGGCCATGGTCGGCGATGCTCGGGGCAGCCATGGCACACTAGGGCACGCGGCGGCGCGGGGAGCCGGGTCGACCGCCGGGAGGGTTCGCCTAGTGGCCGATGGCGCTGGTCTTGAAAACCGGTAAGGCAGCGATGTCTTCGTGGGTTCGAATCCCACACCCTCCGCCGACTGCGCAGCGACCCGGCGGCACGCCGCGAGTCGCGGGCACCACAAGCCCTGAGTCCTGATCACTGGCGTCCCCGCGCCGAGCGTCGGGCGGTCGCGGTTCGGATCGTCGGACGAGAATCATGGCACCATGCGTTACCTGATCTCTCACCCGGACGCGGCGGCCGAGCTTGGCGACCTGGATGTCGCTCTCTACGACGGCAGTCAATCGTTGCCGGAGCGACTGGACGACGTCGAGTGCTACGCGATGCCCTACGGGATCATCGATCCTCCTCGGGCCCGTCGGCTGCTTGTCGACCAGGCCCGGCGGTACGTGACCGGTGACCCGTTGGCGAACGTCGTCGTCGGGCCAGGAAAGCTGGCTGGCTGAGCCGGCAATGGAGTTGCCTCGCTGGTCGTGCGGCGGACGACCGATCGGGTAAGAAGGTCAGCGGGACCCATCTTTCGGAAGGATCACCACATGAGCCTGGACCGACCCATCGCACCCGATCCGTACGAGACCCTGCCGCCGGTGTCGGCGTTCACGCTTACCAGTTCGGACGTCGCCAACGGCGAGCCGATGGACAGCGAGTTCGCGCACGGCAGCGTCGGCGGGGGCAACCGCTCGCCGCAGTTGAACTGGTCGGACTTTCCGGAGGAGACCCGCGGTTTCGCGGTGACCTGCTTCGATCCGGACGCCCCCACCGGCAGCGGATTCTGGCACTGGGTGCTGGTCAACCTGCCGGCCTCGACGACCGAGTTGCCCAGTGGCGTCGGTGACCGGGTCGAGGACGCGTTCAGCGTGCGCAACGACTTCGGCACGCACGGCTATGGCGGAGCGGCCCCGCCGCCCGGTGACCGGCCCCACCGGTACGTCTTCGCCGTGCACGCGCTTGACGTGGACAAGCTGGACGTGACTCCGGACGCCACGCCGGCCTACGTCGGTTTCAACCTCGCGTTCCACACCCTGGCCCGGGCGACGATCCGGCCGACGTACCAGATCAAGGAGTAACCGCGGAAGGGCTCCTGGTCGACGTGTGGCGTCGTCAAGGGGCCCTTCCTGCTCACCTCAGTCGGGGACGCGGGCGACCGCGAAGACGGACTGGCCGAACGGTGGCCGGACGAGCTGCTCGGCGGCCTTGGTCACCGGCAGTACGAGCGTGTCGTACACCTTGACCATCGGCCCCTCCTTGGGCATCAGCCGGAACACCTTGGTGGCCATGAAGTAGCCGATGAGACCGAGCGCGTTGGCGTAGTGCAGCGTTTCGACCCGGAGACCGGCCGCGGTCAGCGCGTCCCGCATGGTCTTCTTGGTGTACCGCCGGACGTGCCCGGTGGCGATGTCGGCGGGCCCCATCGCGAACTCGAAGGCCGGCACGATCAGCACCACCGCGCCGCCGGGCCGGACCAGGTCCCGCATGCTGCGCAACGCGCCGACGTGGTCGTCGATGTGCTCCAGCACGTTGTACGAGACGGCGGCGCTGTAGTCGGCACGCTCGGCGTGCGGCAACAGCATCTCCCGCACCTCGATCTTGGGCTCGACGGCGAGGCGTTCCTTCAGGGCGATCAGGCGCTCCGGGTCGGCCTCGGTGGCGGTGAACCGGCTCAGGTGCGGCGCCCACTCCAGGGCGTAGTCCCCGAGCCCGCTGCCAATCTCGATCGGGTTGTCACCCAGGTACGGGAGGGCAAGCTCGACGAACCACCGCCGGTGGTTCACGGCGGTGGCCAGGCCCTCGAGTACCTCGGACTGGACCTGCTGATCTCCGGTCAGTTCTGCCATGCGTCGAAGCCTCGCGTTCTGGATCAGGGCCCTGCACTGGACCGACAGAGTCAACCATTTACCCCGGACTCTACGGAAATCGAGGTGGATAATGTGGGCTAAAGCGGGTTTTGCTCACGTTGTCGCCGGGTCGCCCCCACGTCCTGCTCGGCATCCCGATAGGCTCCGCGATGGTATGACAACCTCCGACCCGGGACGCGACACCCCGCCGCCATCTCCCGACGGTACGGGCGAACGGCCGGAAACGCCCGCTGACGGGTCTGCGCGCCGTTGGCTGCCGGACGCCGCCGCCGTGTTCACCTTCCTCCTCGCCGCGGGCTGGGTAACCGCACAGCTGTGGCGACACCCCGAGCGCAGGGTGGCCGTCAACCAGAAGGATCAGGCGCTGTTCGAGTGGATGATGGCCCACGGCGCACGGGTCGTCACCCGGTTCACCGACCCGCTCTACACCGACCAGATGAACGTGCCCGACGGGGTCAACCTGATGGCCAACACCTCGGTGCTCGCCGTCTCGATCCCCCTCACCCCGGTCACCCTGCTGTTCGGTCCGGCGGTCGCGCTGCTCACGTTCCTCACCCTGGGCCTGGCCGGCACCGCCACCGCCTGGTATTTCCTGCTGTCCCGGGTGCTGGTGCGCTCCCGGTTCGCGGCCTGGACCGGTGCGGCGTTCGCCGGGTTCGCCCCCGGCATGGTGTCCCACGCCAACGGCCATCCGAACATCGTGTCCCAGTTCCTCGTACCGCTGCTCGTCTGGCGCACGCTGCGGCTGGCCGGACCCGGCCCGGCGTGGCGCAACGGGCTGCTGCTCGCCCTGGTGGCCGTCGGGCAGGCCTTCATCAACCCGGAGGTGCTGGTGGTCACCGCGGTGGGCACGGGCATCGTGATGGCGACGCTGGCGGTGCTACGACCGACCGCCCGGGCCCGGATGCCACGGTTCCTCGCGGGCCTCGGGGTGGCCGTGCTCGGGGTGGCCATCGTGCTGGGCTGGCCGCTGGTCTTCGCGCTCACCGGGCCGGGCAGCTACGCCGGCCTGCCGCGGTCCGTCGGACATTACGGGGCCGACGCGGCGTCCTTCGCGGCGTACGCGCGGGAATCCCTCGCGGTCGGCGTCGCCCGCGCGGCCGGGCTGACCCTGCCCGGGGGTGTCGGCCGGCTCGCTCCGAACGCCACCGAGGAGAACTCGTTCTTCGGCCTGCCGCTGCTGCTGCTCCTCCCCGCGTTGGTCTGGTGGCTGCGACGCCGCGCGGAGGTGCTCGGCCTGGCCGTCGCAGGGCTGGTGTTCGCGCTGTTCTCGCTCGGGCCACAGGTGGTCGTGGCCGGACGGGAAACCGGGATCCGGTTGCCGTGGGCCTACCTGGAGCGGCTGCCGGTGCTGGAGGCGGTGCTGCCCACCCGCTGGGCGCTGGCGATGGCGCCGTTGATCGCGGTGCTCCTGGCGTACGGCGGTGACCGGGTGGCCGACCTCGCCCGTGCCCGGCCGGAGCGACGGCGCGGGATCCGCCTCGCGGCGGCCGCCGTGCTTGCCGTGGCGCTGGTGCCCCTGCTGCCCACTCCGCTGCCGGCGGTCGCGCCGGAGCCGGTGCCGGAGTTCGTCCGGGCGGGGATGTGGCGCGAGTACGTCGACGGCAACCGGTCGGTGGTGCCGCTGCCGTTGCCTGACTCGGGATACCCGGAGCCGATACGCTGGTCCGCCGGCACCGGGCTGGACCTGCGGCTGCCGCGCGGCTACTTCCTCGGACCATCCGCTGGGACGGACCGGACCGCCCGGTTCACCGCGCCGTCGCGGCCCACAAGCGATCTGTTCTTCCACGTCCGCCGGACCGGCAAGGTGCCGCCCATCACCGCTGCCAACCGCTCCGACGCCCTTGACGACCTGCGCTTCTGGCAGGCGGGGGTGGTGATCCTCGCCCCGCACTGGCGCGCCGAGCCGATGCGCCAGACGATGACCGAGCTGATCGGCAGGGAACCGGTATGGCGGGGCGGGGTGTGGGTGTGGGATGTCCGGTCGCTGCTCTACTGACCGAACGTGACTGCGCCGATCGGCTCGCTGCGATCGGTTCTCCGGCGGGCAGCGTCGACCGGATCAGGACGGACGGACGCAGCAACCGGCGCAGAGCTTGGGCTTGGGCAGCGTGAAGGCCAGGCAGCAGGTCTTGCGTTGGACCGTCGGTTCACCCGAGGGGCCGGGGACCAACTCGATCAGCTCGGCCAGGCCCAGCGCGTCCAGCAACGTCCCGACCGACTCCACCGACGCGCCGGGGAGGCTGCCGGCGGCTCGCAGCACCCCGTACGCCACGGCGGAGGAGACCGAGCCGAGCAGCGTCCGCGCGTTGAGCCGGACCTGGCCGCGGATCGCCTCGATCAGGGGGTTCAGGTGTCGATCGAGCAGGGATTCGCGCAGCAGGGTGAGGAGTTCGGCGTCGTCCCGGACGACCCGGACGTCGGCCCGGCCGGTCAGCGCCAACGGGTCGCTGGGCAGCACCGCCACCCGGGCGCGGCGGCGCAGGCCGATGGTGACCAGGGGACCGTCGGCGTCGGCGCGCACCAGTACGTCGGCCGGCTCCAGCAGCGGAACACGGCGGGCGGCTGCCCATCCGAGCACCACCGGCAGGGTCGCGTAGTACGAGTACGACTTCCAGAGCAGGGCGGCTGCGGCGTGTGGCTGGGCGTCCCACCGGTGGGCGGCGGCGGCGAGCAGCTCGGGTAGCCCTTCTCCGTCGATCAGTCGGGTGACGGGGGTCCAGCCGGACTCGTCGTCGACGACCAGCCCGGGAGCCAGCCCGGGAAGGCGGTCGGTGCCGAACATTCCCCGCAGGGTGGTGAGGATCGGGGTCAGCGGTGCGGCGATCGAGAACCTACCGGTCCGGCGGTCGGTCAGGTCGGACGTGACGGTGGCCACCCCGCTGGTGAGGGCGGTCATGACGGGTTACCGCCGCCCTGGGGACCAGGTCCCGCCGCCGTCCTCGCCATCACCGATTCCGCCCTCTCGCCGTCTGGAAACCGCAACTTAGGCCAGGCTAACCCGTGCTATTCGGTTAGGCAAACCTAACCGGGACGCGCGGGCGCGGCGTCCTGTGACGAGGGGTACCCGAGCGGGAGGCAGATAGGCGCGTCCGTGGGCACCCGAGCTGTGGGCGGACGGGAGCGTCCAGTCTCGGACACAGTGGCCCATTTGTCAATATAGATGTCGGTAACGCTGCAGTTCCCTGCGCCTCGGGCGTCCCGGCCAGCACACTGGAAACTCCCGGCACCTGAGGACGATGATGACCCTCTCGCCATTGGATCGGGCCGCCGACTCGTTCGCGGCCGAGCTGTCCCGGCGGCGGGTGGCCCGTGGGATGACCAAGAAACAGCTCGCCGCCCGGATGGGCTTCGACCCGTCGTACGTCAGCCACGTCGAGGGCCGCCGACACCGGCCCACCGAGGACTTCGCCCGACGTGCCGAGGCGGTACTCGGCGCGAGCGGCGCGATATGGCAGCGCTTCCAGGAGTACGACGAACTGCGGCAGTCCCGACCCGTGCCCAGCCAGCGGCGGCCCACCGTGTCGCCCGAGCAGTGGCTGCCGCCCGGCACCGGACTGCTCGTGGAGCACGAGACGGCCACCCTCACCTACGCCGACGGGCAGTACCGTTGCCGGATTCGCCGGCAGCTCTACAACGGTGGCAACGAACCGGTCAGCCGTTATCTCATCCGGGTGGCCGTGGACAGGTTCCCGCACGAACCTGACCGCTCCAACCGACATCACCGGGAGCACCCGCTCAGCTTCGACGAACTGGGCCTGCGAGCCTGGTGCAAGGACGACGGCCGGGTCGAGGCCATGGAGTGCCGGGTGAAACGCGACCGGGACGCCTTCAAGGAGGCGTGGCTGCTGTTCGAGAACAACGAGGGGCGTTTCCCGCTCTACCCGCGGCGCCGGGCCACCATCGAGTACACGTACGCGGTCTCCGAGGAGAAATGGGGGCAGTGGTTCCAGCGAGCCGTGCGCCTGCCCACCGGCCGGCTCACCATCGCGCTCGACCTACCCGCCGGCCTGGACCCGCAGGTCTGGGGGGTGGAGGCGTCACTGTCCACGGAGGAGACGCCGCTGCGGACCCCGATCGACCGTCGAGTCGAGGGAGAGCGGGTCAGGTTCGAGTGGAGCACCGACTACCCACAGATGCATTCCCGCTACCAGCTGGAGTGGCGGTTCCGGGCACCGGAAGTCGAGGGAGTGCCGGACGAGCAGCCTGGGGAACGGGCCAGCGACCGGATGCGGTCGGCCGGCATCCTGCAACGCGGCAGCGAGATGCTGCACCGGCCCACCACCCGGTTCGACCTGCCGCGCGAGGAACCGGCCGCCCGGGCGGTCGTGTCCCGGCTGTTGACGGTGCTCGACAAGGTGGACGAGTTGCACCCGTTCAGCAAGGGAGTGGGCCTGTCCGCACCGCAGATCGGGGTGGCCCGCTCGGCGGCGGTCATCCACCCACCCGATCGGGAGGCGGAACCGGTGGTCCTGCTCAACCCGCGGGTGGTGGACGCCGGGCCGGAGACCGACGAGCAGTACGAGGGCTGCCTGTCCTTTTTCGATGTCCGTGGCCTGGTCCCGCGGGCGCTGCGGGTGGACGTCGAACATGTGCAGTACGACGGCTCACCGGTCATCACATCGTTCGACCTCGGCATGGCCCGGCTCGTGGCGCACGAGATCGACCACTTGGAGGGGCGGCTGTACGTCGACCGGATGGCCGCCGGGGTGCCGCTGGTGTCGGTGGAGGAGTACCGGGAGACCGGCCAGCCCTGGCACTACTGATCCATCCGCCGGGTATCGGGCCCGACCCGGCATCCCCGGTTGACCGGGCGTCGTATCGGGGGCCGGGTCCCGGGCCCTGCCCGCGAGCAGGACCCGGGACCCGGTTTTTGGGGGGAGGGAGGTCTTGGGAACCGCTGTCTCTCAGGTGTCGCCGAACACGTCGTACCGGATCAGCTCGGCCGGCACGTCCTGGGCGGCGAGGACGCGCAGGGTCGCCCCGACCGTCGCCGTCGAGCCGGACACGAAGCAGTCGTGCCCGGTCCACGGGCCGTACCGGTCCAGCAGGTCGCTGATCGTTCCGCGATCGCCGGTGTAGTGCGGGTCGTCGGTGCACACCGGCAGCACGGACAGCCAGGGATGGCGGGCGGCCAGCCGGTACAGCGGTTCCAGGCCGTAGATGTCGGCCTCGGTGCGGGCAACCGCGAAGACATGCACCCAGCGGGTCCGGTTGTATCGCGCCAACTCCTCCACGAGCGCCTTGATCGGCGCCAGTCCGACCCCACCCGCGACGCAGAGCACGTCCCGGGTCGATCGCGGATCCAGCGTCATGGTGCCCATCGGGGAGGCGACACGGAGCAGGTCACCGGCGCGGACCCGACGCACCAGGGCTCCGGAGAGCCAGCCGGAACTCTTCGCCCGGACGTGGAACTCCAGCAGGTTGTCCTCGGTCGGCGCGTTGGCGACCGAGTACGTCCGCCACACCCGCGGCAGGTGTCTGGGGGCCTCGACGCTCACGTACTGACCGGCCAGGTAGGGCAGCGGATACTGCAGCGGCTGACAGGTCAGTACGGCGATCTCGGATCCGAGCCGTTCGTGGGTGATCACCTCGGCGTGCCAGAACGGCGGGTTCGAATCCTCCGCCGCGCCCGCGATCATCCGTTCCGCGATGACCGCGTACGCCTCCCGCCAAGCCTGGTCGTACTCCAGGTTCCACTGCCCCTCGGTCAGGGCGCGCAGGGCGTCCAGCAGGGCGCGACCGACGACGTCGTAATGCTCGGGTTGGACGTGGTACTTGCGGTGGTCCCGGCCGAGGCCGCGGAGGTAGTCGTCGAAATGGACGGGATCCTCGATCGTCTGGACGGCTCGGACGATGGCCTCGAGCAGCCGGTCCCGTTGGTCGGTCATCTGCACCGGGAACAGTTGCCGCAGGGACGGACTGATAACGAACAGCCGGGCGTAGAACTGCTTCGCGAGCAGGTCCCTGCGGTCCTCGACGAGACTCCAGCTCTCCTTCAGTGACCGCGCAAGGTTGTCCATTGATGTCCTTCTCGCTATCGTGGTGCGTCGATGCGCGCACGGACTGGTCGATCAGTTCGCGGTGAGTGACGAGATGGTTCCGTTGGGTGCTCGTTGCAAGGATGGGTACGGGTGGCGGACCGGAGTCGCACAGGCTGTGCGATCGAGAGTCCCGTTCACGGGATGGCACATCGTGTCCGTCACATTCGCCTGATCTGTCCGTTAAGTGCGCCGACGGTCGCCGGGAAGACCTGCTGTCGGGCAGAGTGACAGGGTGACCGTTGATCTCCACGGACCGATGGCCCGGCGGACCCGCAACACCGAGGTGCTGCTGGTACTCGGGGTGTCCCTGGGCCAGTCGGCGATCTACGCCCTGGTCCGGATCATCGCCCGGCTGACCGAGGACCGGCCCCTTTCCCAGCAGACGGCCACCCTCAACGCGTCCCAGTCCGACCGACCCTGGCTCGACCTGACATACCAGTTGCTCGGTATCGGATTCGCGCTGGTGCCCGTGCTGCTCGCCGTACACCTGCTCAACCGGGACCCCGGCGACGCGCGGCGGCTGCTCGGCCTGGACGCCCGGCGGCCGGGCACGGATCTGGCGCTCGGCGCGGCGCTGGCCGCCGCCATCGGGTTACCGGGACTGGCGCTGTTCTGGGCCGCAGCGCGGCTCGGCATCAACGCCACCGTGGTGCCCGCCGGGCTGCCGGACCTGTGGTGGGCGGTGCCGGTGCTGATCCTGGCCGCAGCGCAGAACGCCATCCTGGAGGAGGTCGTCGTGGTCGGCTATCTGGTCACCCGGCTCCGGGAACTGGCGTGGCGGACCGCCACAGTGATCGCGGCGAGCGCGGTGCTTCGCGGCTCCTACCACCTCTACCAGGGCATCGGCGCATTCGTTGGAAACGCCGTGATGGGCGTCGTGTTCGCGCTGGTGTTCCTCCGCACCCGCCGGGTGTTGCCGCTGGTCATCGCCCACACGCTGCTGGACATCGTGGCGTTCGTGGGCTACGCCCTGGTCCCGCCCGACTGGCTCGACTGGCTATAGCCCCCTGGTCGCGCGATCTTGCATTCTGGGTTGGCTCTATGCGACTTTCATGCCGTTTTGTCGCAGCCAGAAATGCAAGATCAACGCTGAAGGATGGGTTTATCACCTCGGTGAGGCGGTGGTTTGAAATCGGGTGGCCGCGCGGGCCGCGAGCCGGCGTGCGGACATCGAGTAACCCACGGCGGCCGTAAACGGCGCGGCCCCCGGTATTCCGCGCACCACGAATCGCAGAGCCAACCAGCCGGCGAGCCGGTTGACGAACGGCCCGGCCAGCCGGCGACCCGCCACCGCCAGCCGGAGCAGCGGCGGTTCGAGCACCGGATGATCCGTGTCCACCGCCCCGAGCGCTGCCCGCGCGGCCGGCGCGTCCTGATGTACGCCGGTCAGCACCAACAGGTCGACCGCGCGTTCCGGATCGGTGGGATCGTGTCCGTGGGCGGCGGCGACGTGCAGCACCAGGCTGGCGTGCGCCCAGGTCACCGTTGCGATCTCGGCGACCGGTGCGAGGACGCCGGTGCGGGCTGCCAGGGCGCCCCCGACGCCGACCAGTCGGGTGAACCGGGCGGCGGCCAACCGGGTCAGCTCGTCCGGGCCGGCCTCCGGACGCGCCGCGCGGGTCCGTTCGACCCAGTTCCGGGCGGGGGGACCGAGCAGGTCGACCGCCGCGAGCGCGATCAGCTCTGGAGCCCGACCAGGATCGTCGAGTACGCGCAACGCTGCCGAGGTCCGGGTACGCGGTGCGGTGTCCCCCGCGGGGCGGGTGGCCTCACTGGCGGGTCGGGCCGTGGCTGGTGCCACCTCGGCGGGGGTTGCCGTGCTCGGCCGTACCGACGCTGCCGGTTCGTGTTCGCGTGTCGATTCGGGTGGGTGTGCTGGTCCGTGTTCGCGTGCTGGGCCGGGTGGGCTTGCCGGTTCGGGTGGGGGTGTGTGTTCGCGTGTCGCTTCGGGCGCCGGCGAGTCAGTGGGCGGCGCCGTCCCCGCCAGCGGCGCCGGCTCGTGGGGGTCGACCGGCTCGGTGGTCTTCCTCGCGGACGTACCCCTGGCGACGACCTTGCTCGTGGGGGTCGTTTTCTTCGCGGGCGCCGCCTTCTTCGCGGGCGCCGGTTTCTTCGTCGGCGTGGCCTCGTTCGTCGGCGTGGCCTCGTTCGCGGGCGCCGGTTTCTTCGTCGGCGTGGCCTCGTTCGTCGGCGTGGCCTCGTTCGCGGGCGCCGGTTTCTTTGTCGGCGCCGCCTTCTTTGCGCGGGGGGCCTTCTTCGCGGGCGCCGGCTCCCGGACCGGTGTCGTCGTCGGGTCCGGCTGGTCGGTCGGTGCCGCCGTCTCGGCCATCTTCTTGGCAGCGGTCGCCTTCTTCGCGGCGGTCGTTCTCGTGCCAGCGGTCGCCTTCTTCGCTGGAGCTGTCTTCTTCCCTGGAACTGCCGCCTTCCCTGGAACTGCCTCCTTCGCTGGCGGGCTTGTCGGCGGTGGCTCCTGCGCGGCGCTTGTCGACTCGGCCTCGGGCGCGGCTGGTCGGCGGTCGACGCCTGACGGTGTCCGCCCGTGGCCTTCCGCATCGGCGGGCGATCGGGGAGCGGGCAGCGTCGTCCGACCGGACCGGCGAGCCCCGGTCGAGGTGCTGTGGTTCCGGCCGGGCGGTGGGGCGTCGTCATTCCGGCCGCCCGGTGTAGCGGCCTCGGCTGGGCGGGTCGCGGCCTCGTCGCCGGAAGGGGGCTGGAAGAGGACAGCCGGTGGGGCGCCCCGGCGGCGTGGCCGGTTGGGTGGGGGCGGCTCGGCCGGAGTGGGTGGGGGCGGTGCGGGAGGCGGGGTGAACGCCGGCTGCGGGCCTCGGGGTCGCGATCGTGGGGTCGGTCGGTCGGGCGGATCGGTGCCCGGCTGCTCCTCCATGGCAGGAGCCTAATATCAGGCGGCCGTTCCCACCTCCCCAGAGATAGAAAGGGTTGCCGGCGACGACGCCCTCGGCCACGGGATGTGCCGATGACCCTGATGAGATCAAGATCGTCTTGGTGGTCGGGGAGGTGCTTTGCTCAGGTCGCCGGACGCCCTGTATCCTCGGGCGTCGGTGGTGTGTCGCCACCGGGGAGACTTCGCCTAGTCTGGTCTATGGCGCCGCACTGCTAATGCGGTTGGGGTTAACCGCCCCTCCCGGGTTCGAATCCCGGAGTCTCCGCGGTTCGGCCGGGTGTGTAAACTGGCCGGGCACCTGCGCCCGTAGCTCAACGGATAGAGCATCTGACTACGGATCAGAAGGTTAGGGGTTCGAGTCCCTTCGGGCGCGCAGTACGTTCAAGGCCGTGACCAGCGGAAACGCAGGTTGCGGCCTTGATTGTTTCCCGGGATGTGCCGCGGTCTTCCACATGGTGGGACGTTGGTGCTCGGTTGGTGCTCCGTTGTCACCGTGCTGTTCGGCCGGGGTTGGGTGCTCGCCCGTGCTGACCAGTGCGTTTCCGTGTCGCCTGGTCTGGATCATGATTGGGGAGAGGGCGCGCTGACTCTCCGTGTCTGTCCACCATGGTCATGCTCGTCGATCTTCGCTGGCGGGGTGCTTCCAGGGCGGCCGGCCGCCGCTGACCTGCGGCCGGATTCGGCCTGGAGGCGGTCCCGCGCCCGCGCCCCCGGGGTGGCCGTGGTGACGACGACCCATCTGATTCAGGCGGTCCGAGCGTCTTCCGCCGGACTCTCTGCCAGCGGGGTTCACAAGATCGTGCGGGAATCCGGTGACCGGCTGCTCCTGTCCGTCCGGCGTGGCCGGTTCTTCCCGTCGGCACCCCGGGCCATCCTGACTTGCCTGGTCAGGTTTGTGCTGGCGCCGCCGTCGACTGTCTGGAGGGCTGAGCGGCAGGCACGCCTCTGGACGCCGTCAGTGTCGTGGCCGAACGCGCGTCGCAACTCGTCGGTCGGGGTTCACTCTCATAGCCGACTTGAGTTCGTCCGCTCACCAAGCAGGAAGTGGAGACCCGTCATTACAGGCCGAAGTCGGCGGGCCTTTCGGCAGCTTTGACTCTGAACGCAGTCTCTAGGGTCTCGTCTTGGTGGCCGAGGAGGATATCCAGATCATCTTGCCTGGACTCGGCGTGGTCACCGTCCAAGTCGTGCTCGATGAGGTCTGCTACTAGCTCGGCGAGTTCCGCCAATCCGAAGTACCGCAGCGCGTCCAGGGCTCGTTTCAGACGGAAGGGCTCGTTCACCTCGACGGCGAAGCCCAAGCCACCACCCATCGCTGAGTTGTAGACACGCAGCAAGTACGAGAGCTGCACGATGCCTCGTGGAGTGCCCTCGGGAGCCTCGCCATCTGCGCCGTAGTCAGCGGCACGATTCCAGATGATGTTTAGCTCATCCTGGCCGGCGCGCATCCACACCTCCTCCACCTCATCCACGGCGCACCCGAGTCCGATGTGAGCGGCGTGTGTCATGAGGTCGAGGTCGGATCACAAACGCAGGGTATCGGGCGGGCAACCCCTGCCGGTCGACGCACGCCAACCAAGTTCAGGCGCACGCATCTGCCGCGAACCGAGCGTCACGGTAGGTGACGAAGGAGGGCGTCCAACGGCGTACAGGCGTGCAAGAGCGTTCCGAGGTGCCTCGCTCATTTACCACGGCGGACGAAACCCGCCACGGAGGCTGGCAGATGGTCCTGTGGCAGGTCCTCGCAGCCAGGACGGGCGAAGTCGAACAGCAGCACGACGCGGTCGCTGGCGCCGTAGTTCCACGCTTCGTGCATGACGGTGTCGTCGAAGACGAAGGTCTCGCCTTCGCGCCACGGCCGGATCTCGTCGCCTACCCGCAGCGCGCAGTCCTGCGGCACGACCAGTCCGAGATGTGCGCGGTAAACCGTGGTGACCCATCCCTGATGTGGCTTGATGTGCGTGCCAGGAGCCATCCGGGAGAACCCGGCGGTCGTAAGATGAGGGATCTTCGTCAAGGCGGAGGCGGTGTTCGGGCAGGCTTCGAGCGCTTCCTCGATTCGTTCCCCGAAGGCGACCAGGCCGTACACGCTCCAGCCCTGGCCGTACATCTTGCGTTGCACCCACGGCTGATAGGTCTCACGCGGGAGAGCGAGGCATTCGGCCCGGATGGACTCCCACCGCGCTCGAATATCGGCCAAGAAGGCGAACTGCTGCTGATCCACGAACATAAGGGCATCATCATGCACCACCTCGGGCGGGACACGCCGCCTCAGGTGTGGCCGGTCGTGGTGGCGTACTTGGCGCTTCAGGTTGGACGCACGCTCATGCCGCCGATCGGGCGTCGCGCTGAGTGACCGGCTGCCGTGCCGAAGCCGTCCGGCCGTGCCGAGAAGAGTGCGTCGGATATCGGGGCATGCGAAGCTTCGTCACGTGACGATTCCCTCGGAGGTCCTGGATTCTGCTGCCGCCGACCCGGCGTCTCCAGCTTGGGACCATATCTGGCAAGAGTCGTGTCACCAGGGCACGTGCGACCCCGCCAGCGTGGTTCTGCTGCCTTGGCTGGCGCAGACCTGCGCCGCTTTCATACCAGAGAACCGAGAGAATGCGGTGGTGCTTGCTGGGTCCATCGCCGTGGATGCCAGCGACACCGACCGCGCCGCATACGCGGATGAGATCACAGGCGCGCTCGCATTGGACCGCCTGCCGTGCGCGTCCAATGACAGCATGTTCGTGTACCTCCAACAGGCCGTCCTCGCCTTCGAGGGTGACGAGATTTGGGGTAAAGAACTCGACCGCATCAACGACGGGGAGGTCGACGTAGAGTGCCCCGAATGCGAGGAGGAACTGCTGCTCGACCTGCCATCGGAGGACCCTCCGATTCAGCCCGGGCTCTCCTCAGATCTGGCGGTCCGCCTGCATGCTGAGGCCCTTCAGGCGGGCCGGGAGTCGGTGGCAACCGCATTCACCTACCTTTTTGGCCGGCTCAACTGTCCAAACTGCGGCACCGGATTTGAACTGGCCGAACACTTGGCTGGGGTTTCGTACCAGTGAGATGAGCATCCTCAACTGCCGCGGACAGAGCGTTGCTGGCGGAGACGTGCTACCGCCGTCGCGACCTGCCGTAGAGGTGGACTCCGTGGTCAACGTCATGGTCGGGGTCACGCCGGAGGAACCCGTCGGTCTTGATCTGGCCGTTGGCCACGAGAACGAGTCAGTCCTCGTAGTACCAGCTCGGGTTGCAGGCGCAGGCGCAGGCGCAGGTGGTGAAGGTGAACCGGAAGTTCGCCCGGTAGCGACCGGTCTGCCTGGGCATGAGCTGGAAAAGGCGGGCCGGGTCGCCGTCCGTCCATCTCGTCGGTCGGACAGCGCGGCACGGTCATGGCCACCACCCTGGCCGGCAGGTCGGGCAGCGGCAGGCGGCTGGCCCGTCATCGCCATCAAACAGGCCGGCGCACTCGGGATGCTCGACGAGCCCAAAGGCAGTCCCGACCGCGCACGGTAGGCACATCGGGGCGTCCTCGGCGACTGCGGCGGGCGGGTCGTACAGCGCCAGGAATTCGAGCGCTGCCCGCCGCATCCCGCACGCCGACTGCCGGCAAATGTGGCACCAATCGTCGGGGTGCTGCTGGACGGTGAGGTGGCCGATCAGCACGAGTCGGGCGATAATCTCGGCCGGTGCCGGTCGGCGGATGACGGTCATGTCTGGCGCCGAGGTCGCATCGCCGCGCGGACTCGGCCCCGGTGGGTACGGGCCAGGTCGACCAGCTCGGCAATGAGGGCCCGGTCGCTGACGCGGTACACGTCAAGTAGGGCCCGGAGGGTGATCTGGTCGACGCCGACGTTCCCGACCTCGATGTGGCGAATCTTGCTGACGGAGCAATCCATGCTGTCAGCGACCTGTTGCCGGGTCATGCCGCACAACCGCCGCAGCTCGCACAACTCGGTGCGGATACGTCGCCGATCTTCCGGCTCGGTGGCGCTCATGCCGCCGACCTATCAGCCCGGGCTGGGCCGTTGCTGCGCCGGACTCGTCGGGTCTGGGCATGGGTCGGCCGGAACTCGGGCATTCCCTGCGGCGTCGGCTGGCCACCGTCCGGCCAGCGCTGTTGGCGAGAGCAGGGCACGAAATTGCCTTGATGGCCGGCGGTGTCGGTACACCGCTGGTGCGACGTGAGGTGGCGCTCGCGGGCAAGCGCACAGGACAGGCACAGCGCCACGTGTGCGGGGATGCTCATATCGACCCGCCTCGGGCAACGAGGTTTCCGAACGCCATGGCGTACGTCCAGCAACGGCCCTGTGTGCCGCACTCCGGACACCCGCCGTCGACTGCCAGCGGACACGCAAAAATCTGGGTAGGCGGACAGTTCGCTCCGGACTGACGGACATGAAATCTCCGTGCCGCCGGTGCACATCAGCACGCCGCTGGCGCCCGCCGGGACAGTCACACGCAGGTCGAGCCGCCGGGCGGCAGCGCTGCGGCCGAGCCGGCTGATCACGCGTTGG